>JAISNS010000170.1 GCA_031276105.1 Dysgonamonadaceae bacterium | reverse complement strand
AAGTTAGCACGAAGCGCCGGACAAAAAAAGGACAACTATGGCTGTTTCTGTAAAATTTCTATTATTTGATCCGATAGGATCGGCGCCCAGCGGCGCGGAAGAATTTGTTTTCATTTTTTGAAACTTGTTTAGCTTTAGTACAGAAAAACGGCTGTACATTTCCCGTCGCTAAACAAGTTTCCAGTGCAACGCACAAAAAATCAAAGGAAATAATACAGCCGCAATATATATTCAGGCATAAAAAAAGCCCTGAATGTGGGCAACCTTTCAGTTGCACCGTAAACTTATTTAGCACTGCAAAAGTAATGTATATTTTTGGAATAGCCAACTATTTTTGAAAAAAAATAAAGGATATTTTATCAATAGGTTGTACAATTGCACAACTTTCGCTATCTTTGCTGCATGAAAAGAACAGTAATTGCTTTCGGGAGCTACTACGAGGAGTTTATAAAAACGTTGAACAAAAAGGAAGTATTGAAACTTAAGTACATCCTGTCGTTACTTGAATCAACCGATCGCATGCCGGTTAAATTCATTCAATATATCCGGGACGGTTTATACGAATTACGAATGGAATACAATGGAAATATATACCGCGTATTTTTCATTTTCGACGAAGGCAACATTGTTGTTTTATTCAATGGCTTTCAAAAGAAAACACAGAAAACGCCGGATGGAGAAATTAAACAAGCATTAAAAATAAAGGAGGCTTATTATGAATACAAACAATCGGATGATAACAAACATCAGTGAACAACTTGAAAAAGAATTCGGAAAGCATGGAACCCCCGAACGAGCCCGTTTCGACGAAGAAGCTTATGCTTTCTATACCAGTCAAATCCTGCTCGACGCCCGTAAACAGGCACGGTTAACACAAAAGGAACTTGCAATACGTATTGGCGCTGATAAATCGTATGTTTCTAAAATAGAAAAAGGTATTACCGTTCCAAGCGTAGCCACATTTTACCGGATAGTGAATGCATTGGGAATGCATGTCGAATTGACAATGCCGGTGTGAATCCTGCTCCTGCCCATTAATTTCACAAAAGGCCATTATTCCAATGGCCTTTTGGGTGTTCAATCATTTCAATTCCACGATTTTGTATTCCACCGCTTCCTTTTGTTTCTTCATTTCTGCGATTCGTTTCACTAATTCGGCGCGTTTTGGCCCTTCCGGCATCGGATTCGGCTTTTCGCCTTTTGTGTCTGTCTGAAATTCCAGCCGGTTCTCGGCTTTGGCGATTTTGATACGCAGGTTTTCTTTCAGTTTCTTCAACTCCTCCGGATCGTCCGGTAAAACAAATCCGCTATCGGGTGCAGGCGGTACAGCCGGTTCTTCCTTTTCCGGGTCGAACGGTTCCTCAAAGAAAGTATCTTCCAGAAGCGAAGCGTCCTTTCTGTATTGGTCGAAGATACCCCAAAGAATGTCCATTCGGCGGGAAGTGGCGTCGATGAGCATCAATTTGTGTTTGCGTTCGTTCGTCGATTTTTCGTCGTTCGATTCGCCGATCGCTTTCAGTTCTTTGTGCAGGATACTGCGGCTTTGATACAGCGATTGAAACTCCGTCAACGTCTTTTTGATAACTGCGGGATACTCTTTTTGCAATTCCTTTTCGATATTGCCGACGAAAGCCGTATCCTGCTGTTTGTCTTCCGTTTTTGTTGCTTTTTCGGCTGTTCTTGCCGCTTTATGGATTTCCCGCAGGCAATTACGCAACTCGATGGTGAGCGCTCGCTGTGCGTGCGGATCGGTTACGCCTCTCTTTTCGATATGCTCTACGACCTGCGGTACATAACCGGATTTCTTCAACAATTTCAGACCTTTGTTGAAGTCTCGTTTTTGTGAATTGAGCCACTGAATAATGGCTTCTCTTAAATTTTCCATTATGATTAATTTTAAAAAATGTTTCTGCAAAATTCGCACGAAAAAACGCACGAAAAAAGGACAAAAAAAAAGCCTGCGTTTCACAACGCAAGCTTTTAGCAACTCTATGTACCAAGAAAAAAATCAATCTCATTAACTCTGTGGTGGAGCTTGCATTACAAGAATATCATCCACATCGCCTTCATAGACAAAAGCGCGTCCGGCGCGGAACTTGAACTGCAACGAAGCCTGATTCCGGTCGCTCGTAGTCGTGCCGGTCGTAGCGCCATCGCCGCCGGTAACGAACGTACATCCGCGGCGTTTGTTGCCCATCAGGTAGTACACGCCGTTTTCGTCCTGGACGATGAAAAACATCTTGCGTCCCAGGGCGGCGTTCATAAATCCAAGCACTTTTTTTGCCAAACGAGCTTTGACCAGCGTCAAAGTATATTCCATACTGGCGCCGTCAGTTTCACCCACAGGATTAATCGTCAGACTGCCGGTATCTTCCGTAAATTCCATGGTAAACGCACGGGTTCCGGCTTTCATCACGACGTCGTCATCCAGCGTAGCAGCTTCTTCCAGCGACATTGGTGTATCGCCTACCGGCATCGGTTCGTCCGGCCATGTAGCTACGTCTGCATGATAGCCGTAAATCAGTTTTTGCACAATCCCGGGTACATTTCCGCTACATTCCAATGAATGGTCTATATTTTCCAAATTGAAAATGAGGGTATCATAGACCGTGTAAATCGCAATGATATCCTCAAAACGCTGCAAATCCAAATAACACTTTCCGGACGATATATCTTCACGTATGGTACGAAAGGAGGTATCGGGTATCGCGTATATCCTTTGCACACCCCCGATATTCATGAAGTCAAATTCAATTTTTTTCATATTTTCGATAGCTTTTTAACTGTTCTTTACAAAATGGTAAGTTGTTCCAAAAATGGGACAACTTACCCAAAGATTTTTACCCTGATTTACGCTTATTTAACTTATAGGTCATTAAAATTCAAACTTTTTCACCATTTCATCAATTAAGCAGCCCATATCATCCCCATGAATTTTCAAGTTCCGGCGACATTCTCGGCGGACGGATTCCGCCGGCCAGTCTTCTTCCGTAAAGCCGTATTTTTGCTGGAAGATGGCGATGCTTTTCGTCAGCGGGTAATTGAACGCCCGGTAAAGGCTGATCGTTTTATAAAGCAGTAATTTTACCCGTCCTTCCAGGAGGATGTTGAAAGCGACAATATCCGTCCGCGATAATTCCCAGCCGTACCGGTAAAAATCGTCCCGGCCAATCTTGATATCGATGCTGTCTGTATATTTGCTGAGCGTCCGGTATTGACCGCGATCGTAGCGGTATGATTTCTTGCGAAGCTTTAACCGGAAGACGTCGTACAGGACTTTATCCTTTGACAGTTCGGCCGGATTGCCGAACGTGATTTCAAGATACCTCCTGATGTAAGGTTTGCAAGGAAATTTCAACCGGAATCGTTCCATTATTTAATTTTAACTCAAAGGTATAAATAAATCGGCAATCAGCAATGATTTACAACAAAAACCCGCTCTCGAGGAGCGGGCAGCACAATTACAGGGCAGCGGCGACTTTACGGATTTGTGCAAGTCGTTCGGCAAGGTTCTTATCCTGATTTGCCATTTGCAAATTGTAATCCGT
>JAISNS010000020.1 GCA_031276105.1 Dysgonamonadaceae bacterium | reverse complement strand
AATTGTTATTTATAATTTATAATTCTTAATTCCTAATTCTAACGCCGTCAGGCGTATCCTGTGAATAACCCCCGGATTTATCCGGGGGTAAGCGGCGTTCTTCTCCCCCCCCGCGAACGCCGGAAGGCGTTGCCCTTTTATCAGAAAACAATAGGGTGACGCCTCCGGCGTTCATCTGGGGAGAGGCTACGTTTGCCCCCGGATAAATCCGGGGGTTATTCACAGGGTACGCCTGCCGGCGTATCGCAACCCCCGCACGCGTTCGAGTGCAATGCCCGCACACGTTCGAGTGCAATGCCCGCACACGTTCGAGTGCAATGCCCGCACACGTTCGAGTGCGGTGCCCGCACACGCTCGTGCACCGCACCCGTGCACGCTCGCCTGGATCCGATCCGGATGCTCGTCTGGCTCGAGGTCGTCGATACAGTACTGTATCGGTCGTCGATACAGTGTTGTATTGGTCGTCGATACAGTGTTGTATTGGTCGTCGATACAGTACGGCAGGAAAAAGGCACAAGGTACAGGGTATGCGGCTTTGCCGCTCCTGCACCTTGTACCTTATACTTTGTACCCTTTCCCCTGTACCTTTTACCTTTAGCCTTGAACCTGCTGTGTGTGTGTGTGTGTGTGTGTGTGTGTGTGTGTGTGTGTGTGTGTACGCATAATTCCGTTAACTTCCAAGCGATGGAAGTTAAGAATACATAATAAACTGTAAATTTCGGAAGCTGCCATATTTGTTACTGATTTACAAAAACCGCTGCAAATGTAATTCAATAAATTAAATTATGCAAATGTTTTGTTGAAAATTTTGCTTGTTAAGGGATGAAAAATTAATAGAATATAACAACTCCAAATATCGAATAAGCAGTAATAGAACCTCATTTCCACCTAATTTCCCAAACAAAACAACCTCAGTAGCCCGAAGACAACACACACCCGACAACCTCATTACCTCATTGTTCGTCTATTTCCGGTTAATGAGGTAATAAGGTTATTGTATATTATAATTTCTGTGCTACTGAGGTTGTTTTGTGAAGTGAATCAGGTGAAAATGAGGTTTATTGTCTCTTACTCTTCCGCTTTCAGAAATTTTGCAGAAAATCGGTCAGATTGACGTCCCGCATCAGGTCTAATTTTTTCCGCAACCGGTGGCGACACATTTCTACGCTGCGGAACGTCATATTCAGCAGCGGCGCAATGTCTTTGGAATTAAGCCCCATTTTCAGGTAGGCGCACAGTTTCAGGTCGCTTTTGGAAAGGGACGGAAACTGGTCTTTCAGCCGTTTCAGGTAGTTTTCATAAATCATGTCGAAATTTTCGGCAAACTTTTTCCAGTTATCATCCCGTTCGATGTTCTGTTTGATTTCCTGTTGCATTGTCCGCAAGCGGTTTTTGACGGCAGCCATGGGTTTGGGCGTATCCGACCGGTCCATTTCTTCATAAATTTTTTCAATTCCCTTGTTCAATTCAAGCAAGATTTCGTTTTTCCGGATAACGTTCATCGTCGAATTGGCTAATTCCTGCGATTTATGCCGCAATTCGTATTGCAGTTTTTGATTTTTCAAGGCAACGATTTCTTTTTCCTTTTCTTTGGCGTCGAACTGAAATATTTTTTCTTTCTCTTCCATTTCTTTTTCTTTGAGGATTTCCATTTTTCGGGCGCCTTCTTCCGATTTTTTCTTTACAAACAGGACAATTAAAAACAAAACTCCCATAATGATTAAGGAATAAATGATAATAAAAATCGTGCTTTCGTACCAGGGGGGAAGAATCGTGAACGAATAAAACGTTTCTACGGTTTCCGCTTCCAATAAATTTCGCGCTTTTACCCGGAACGTGTAATTTCCTTTGGGCAATTTGGTGTATTCTTTGATATTCGTACTCGAATACTCCGCCCAGTCGCGGTCGTAATTTTCCAGAATAAAACTGTAGGAGATTGCCCGTTCATCGCGGTATTCGGATGCAACAAATTCAAAGCGAAGCGAGTTTTGAGTATATTTGAACACGTCGGCTTCCGTGGGATTGGCATTATAACCGGCTACCAGCGAGTCTTTTTTATTGGTAATAAACACATTCTTTATCGCCACATTGAAAGACGATTGAATGTTTTTCGTTTCCTGCGCGACGGCCAAGTTTAGCCACGAAAAACCGTCTTCCGTACCGACCAGCACATTGGAGGAGTCGATCATGGTAAATTTTTCAAAGCCGAAAATCAGTTTGTTTTTCAAGTAAGAAAAGGAAGAAATATCGACGGTATATCCGCCGTTTTCCTGCTTGCGGGCAATCGCAAAGTAGCGGACGGAAATGCACCAGATGTCTCCGGAAGGCATTTCTATCAGACGAAGCGAATACGGATAGCGACCGAAAAGGGTTTCGTATTTTTCTGCGTGAACCATTGTATCGCCGGCCGGGTCGTAGCAGAAAAAGCCGCCTTCGCCGGAAATGATTATTTCGCCGTCGATTTTGACTAAGGTATTGTTTCGGATGGTCGATAATCCTTTTTTCGTATCGTATCTTTCGGCAGTGAAACGGGTTAACGACGAATCCCATGCTAGTTTGTAAATGCCTTTCATCCAGTGGCAAAACCAGATATTTCCGTCTTTATCTTCTTCAAACATGCCTCCGTGTTCGTTGAATCCTTTGATGGAAGCAAAATATTCCCAGCGTTGATTGATTTTTTTCAACAAAAAGAATCCTTTGTACGACGAGCCTAAAATGTAACCGGGATGCGATTCCAAGCCAATCAGTTTCCATGTTCCGGCAACGAACGGAATTTTCCGGACGCCGGTTTCTTCGATAATAAAGGCGCCCTGATCGGTGCCGCAAAAAAGCGTTCCGTCGATTTCGTTTAAACACCAAACCTGACCGGACATGCCGTTCAAAAGCCTCATCGCAAAAGGCTTGGGCGATGTAGTGATTGGATATGAAGTCACATACAGCCCTTGGTTCGTGCCTAAATACATCTTATTTCCTTTAATGGCCGAACAATAGCCGGAACCGTATAAGCGATTGTTTCCGAACAAATCGTAAATGGGCGAATTAATCATCAGATAATCAATGCCTTTGTCCAAGCCCAGCCACAAATTTCCCAAGCGATCGAAAGCCAAACTCAGGATTGTATTGTTTTGAAGACCGGCGCCCACATTGGAATAAATAGACTCGTTTGTATTCAAATCTTTCACTACAACACCGTTACGTATTGTTCCGATAGCCAGTTTCGATTCTTTCAGTTCGGCGCAGAACACCTGATTTTCACGCAGGAAATCGTCCATATCCGTGGCGTAAGCAAGAAATTCCACTCCATTATATATATACATTCCGTCTAAAGCCGTTACAAATAAAACATCCTGCGTCCCGAAAGGTAAAATCGAACAAACTTTTTTTCCTTTCAACAATTCTCCGCCCGGAAGCGGGATGAACAAATCGCCGTTCAAGGTCAGGACGCCGTCTTCGATGGTCGAAATGAACAAAACATCATGCACCAAGCCGGACGTTTCTATCTTGTTCGGGAAATTTATCTTATCCAATTTTTCGTTTCGCATACGGAATATTTCCCAGTCGCCTTGGAAAAAGAGCGCCTCGTTGCCTGGGTGGATGTGCCAGATTTCGTTGAAATTCCTGTCTTCCGGCGATTTCAGGCGGTCGAGTAAGGAATAATATTTCAACAAACCGCTTTCATTGCGTTGATAATAACCCAGTTCGTTGAATGCGCCGGCATAGATTCGATCTTCCGCTTCGTCGTAATACAAAGAGCGAACATTCGTATAATTAGCTATGGGATAAAGACTCCAGCGATAGCCGTCGTATTCCAGCAAGCCGTTGTTGTTGGCAAAGTAGAGCCAATCGTTTCGGTGTTGGACAATGTCCCAGTTTTGCGTTCCGGCATTGGATTCTTTCCTCGAAAAATTTCGTATGGACGGATAAATCGCCCACACGCTGTCCGGAGAAAGAAAAATGAGTAAAAAAGTGACCAGAGACAAGTGACGAGTGACAAGGGGAGATGTCCTCTTGTCATTCTCGCGGATGGATGTTAAACATGAATTTTTCATACGTACAATGAACTATAAGCGGGTAATTTTTATTCAATTTTAATACTTTTTTCCATACTGTAAACGGCTGTGAAATATGTTTTTCAGCATAAAAACGATTAGTTTTTTGGTTTATAGTTAAATACAAATTCAAATGATGAGGTAATTGTGAGTTTATTTGCATGAATGATTGAGTTTTTGTGAGGGGAAAAATTAGTATTATAGATAAGTACCGTTTAATTTTGCATCCATAATTTATCATAGTCATGAAAGCACAAATGAAACAATTTTATTTATACATTAATTTATATGAATGATACGATGAAAAAATTACTTTCTTTATTTTTATTTTTCTTGGTTTGCTCTGCGCAACTCAGTCGTGCGCAAAATACGTGGCAAATATCCGGCACGGTGACAGACGCCGAAACCGGAGAAGTTTTAATCGGCGTTTCCGTCGCTCTGGACGGGTTAGCCCAAGGCACGGTGACGGATATCGACGGGAAATTTTCGTTAACCGTTTCGAAAGGGCGATCACTAACATTCAGTTATTTGGGGTATCGAAAGCAAACCGTTTCCGTACAAGACAACACGGTTTTGGATATCCGGCTGAAACCCGACGTACAGATGCTGGACGAAGTGGTGGCCATCGGCTACGGAACAATGAAAAAGAGCGATTTGACCGGCGCTATCGGTTCCGTTTCCGGCGAAAAACTGAGAGCCGCACCCGTAGCGCGTGTCGATCAGGCTTTGCAGGGACGCATGGCGGGCGTTACCGTCAATTCCAATTCCGGACAGCCGGGAGCGGATGC
>JAISNS010000369.1 GCA_031276105.1 Dysgonamonadaceae bacterium | reverse complement strand
CTTATAACTCATTACTCGCATCCGGCTTTCGACCCTCGAAAGCCATACCAACAGATAACGCCATAAGAAACAACCGGCACAATCATGCCCGGCGCAATGGCGCGCGCCCACGAAGCTTCCGCTATCAAACCGATAAGCGGCGTCAAAACAGCGCCTCCAATGAGGCTCATTATCAGCATCGAAGCTCCCAATTTGGCGTGAGGTCCCAAACCTTTCAGCCCGGAGGCAAAGTTTGTCGGGTACATCAGCGACATGAAAAACGTAGTCGTCATCATGGCGATAATACCGATCCAGTAAGAAATGGCGTGTATCCCCGTCCACGACGCCCATTCGGAACCGAGTATCACAATACTTACCAATCCGATATTGATAAGCGCGTAGATACCCATCAGTTTCGTTGCCTGCACCCACTTCATCAGCCACGTGGAGAAGAAACGTCCGGCCATGAAGATGATCATGTTGACAACCAGCAATCCTCCGGCTTGTTTTTCGGTCAACGGGCTGTTTTCCTGCACGTAAGTGATCAGGTAACTCCATGTGCCGAGTTGCGCGCCGAGATAAAAGAACTGCGAAATAATCGCTCCGTACCAGTGGGGATAACGAAGCAATGCCCTGAAACTGCCTTTTTGTCCGGCTTCTTTTCCGAGATTTTCAACTTTTGGAAATTTGGTTTTGAAAATCAGAAAAGCCACCAGCAACACCGCGATACCGATAATGATATAAGTCGGCCATACGCGGCTGTTTTCCGTTTGCAAAAAATCGGTGTACGCATTACCTGTAGCCGTGATTTGGGCTTTCATCCCGGCAATCTGTTCCGTTGTCGGTTCATTGCCCGAAAAGATAAACAGTGTGCCGAGCGTTACTCCGGTAATACCACCGATAGGATTGAACGACTGCGCCAGATTCAGCCGGCGGGCTGATGTGGACGGGTCGCCCAGCAAGGTAATGAAGCTGTTGGCTCCCAATTCGAGGAACGAAAGCCCGCTTCCTATCACAAATATTCCGCTCAGGAAAACAAAATAGATTCCCGAACCGGCAGCCGGATAGAACAAAAAACATCCGGCGGCAAAAAGCAACAATCCTGTAATAATCCCAACCTTATATCCGAAGCGTTGCATGAACAGTCCGGCGGGGATGGCCAAGCAAAAATAACCCAACTTGATGGCCGTCTGTATCAAACCGGCTTCGAAGCGCGTCAGTTCCAGCGATTTTTGGAATTGCTTGATCAGCACGTCGTTCAGCACATTGGGCAATGCCCAGAGGAAGAACAGAAACGTTATCAGGGCGAATGTGAACACATAGCCCGGCGTAATCAATTTGGCTTTATTGCTTGTATTATTGTTCATTAATCATTGGGTTTTAAGTTGGTTAACAATCTTGGCGCAGGCTTCCGTAAACACCCCCACATCTACCGAATAGGAAAGATACTGTATTCCGGCCTCGCGCCACAGGGCGGCGGCTTCGAATGTATCACAAAAGACGCCGGTTGTTACTCCTGCCTGTTTCGCCTGTTCCGCGATTGTACGAATGGCGGCTACTACTTCGGGATGCGAAACCTGTCCGGGAACGCCCAGCGATTGCGAGAGGTCGTAAGGGCCAACGAAAAGAATATCCAATCCTTCTACCGACAGTATTTCATCGAGGTGATTCAATACCTGTTTGCCTTCTACCTGTAAGATAACCAGCGCTTCGTTGGCCTGATTAAAATAGTCGTTGCGA
This sequence comes from Dysgonamonadaceae bacterium, assembly GCA_031276105.1. Lineage (GTDB taxonomy): Bacteria > Bacteroidota > Bacteroidia > Bacteroidales > Azobacteroidaceae > Azobacteroides. Next base: position 3,243 of record JAISNS010000369.1, on the reverse strand, counting down.
GGCGTGGAAGAATAGGCGGCCGCCCGCACAAAACGGCAAACGCCCCGTTCGCCTTTCGGGAAATAGCGGGCGGCTTTCACCACTTCGCGCGCTTCGTTTACCGATTGTATTTGTGGAACTTGTACGCCTTTAGCGCCCAAATCAAGCGCTTTGCCGATAGCGGTTTCCGAAGAATCGTACGTGCGTACGATGGGGAGAACGCCGGCCGTTTCCGCTCCGCGAATCAGGTTTTGCAGGTTGGAAAACCCGACCGGCCCGTGTTCCATATCAAGGATGACAAAATCGAATCCGGCATGGCCGGCACATTCGACAAAGGCAGCATCGCCCGTCTTCATGAAAGGCCCGTAAACCGCGTCGCCTCTTTTCAATTGCTCTTTGAATATTTTCAAATTGTCGTTCATCATCGCTTAATTCTTAATTTTTAATTTTTAATTCTTAATTGAATATCACCATTCGGCCACTGTGCCGGAGGCGGTTCTCCAAACAGGATTTTTCCATTGATGTCCGATTTTCGCCATTTCCCTGACTTTTTCTTCGTTTATTTCTATCCCCAAACCGGGGCCGGTAAACAGGTCGATGTATCCGTTATTAAATTCAAAGACTTGGGGATTGTTCATATAATCGAGCAAGTCGGCGCCGACGTTGTAATGGATTCCGGCGCTCGTTTCCTGAATGAAAGCGTTGACGCAGTTGAAGTCTAATTGCAGGCAGGCGGCGAAAGCGATGGGGCCTAACGGACAGTGCGGCGCAATGGCGACGTCGTAGGCTTCTGCCATGGATGCGATTTTCTTACATTCGGTAATTCCTCCGGCGTGGCTCGGATCGGGTTGGATAATATCGACGGCTTTTTGTTCAAAAAGGCGTTTGAAATCCCAACGGGTGTAATGGCGTTCGCCGGTAGCAATCGGAGTAGATACCCGTTCGGACAGCATTTTGAAGTATTCGCCGTTTTCGGCCAGCACGGGTTCTTCGATAAACATCGGCCGGTAGGCTTCCAGTTCTTTCATCAGTACTTTTGCCATTGTTTTGTGAACGCGGCCATGAAAGTCGATGCCAATGCCGAAGTCTTTACCGCAGGCTTCACGGATGCCGGCGACACGTTCTACTGTTTCGTCGATTTTGGCAAACGAGTCGATCCATTCCAACTCTTCCGTTCCGTTCATCTTGATGGCTTTCATTCCGGCGGTTTGTTTTTCTTTGGCCGCACGGATAACGTCGGCAGGCCTATCGCCACCTATCCACTGGTAAATCATGATTTTATCGCGCACGGCTCCGCCCAGCAAATCGTGGATGGGCAGTCCGGTGGCTTTTCCTTTGATGTCCCAAAGCGCTTCGTCGATACCCGAAATGGCGCTGTTCAAGACCGGCCCGCCGCGGTAAAATCCGCCGCGGTAGAGTAGCTGCCACGTATCTTCGATTCGGGAAGCATCTTTTCCTATCAGATAGGGCGACAGTTCTTTAACGGCCGCTTCGACCGTATCGGCGCGGCCTTCTACAACCGGTTCGCCCCAGCCGGTAAAACCGTCGTCGGTTGTGATTTTCAGGAACAACCACCGTGGAGGTATTTTGAATAATTCCAGTTTGTCTATTTTCATCTTTATGATTCCTTTAATGCGTTGTTATAGCGTACGATTCCTTTCCGGATAATCAAATTGGCGAATCCTTCGTTTTCGCCGGTCGCTACTATGCAGTAGGCTTTTTTCGATCGCTCATAAAAATCAAGTTTCGGAAGCGTCAGAAACGTTTTGTTCCCATCGGGATACGTTTCGAGCATTTGCCGGTAGCGGCTCCAAACCGCCGGTTCCGTATCGCCGCAGTAATCCATCAACACAGCCGAATAATCAACGGCATAATCCAGCGGGAAAAGCGGCAGGACAGCCTCCAGCAGATCCGTAACGGCATGACCGTCGGCGCGAACCAGCCGCTGCGCACAGGAGGCGGCGGGAAAATTGCTGTCGCCGAAGACAATTTCGTCGCCGTGACCCATCTCGTGCAGGATTTTAAGCAGTTCGGGCGATATTAATGGATTTATTCCTTTTAACATAATGATCTTTTGTTTTTGGTTAGAAAATGCGACTTTGGGAAGAATGTTCGTAGTAATCGGGGTTATAACCCAACACGTTGAGCAACGGTTGGCTGATTTTGTCGATCAACTGTTCCGTTTCATCCGGAATTTCCAGCGCACAGGCTTCCACATTCATTTTCAATTCGTTCAAGTTGCGCGATCCTATCAGGGTGGAAACCATGAACGGTTTTTTCAGTATCCAAGCAATAGACAACTGCGCCATCGTAATATGGAGGTCGCCGGCTATTGTTCGCAGGTGATTAACTACCTCAAAGAGTTCCTTTTCCGCTCCGGCTTCGTGATGGCGAGAAGTTCCTTTTCCGCGTTCGTGGGCGTAATGCCGCGAATGAGCCTGATGAGGCGGTACATCTTCGATTGTTTGATAAATTCCGGCCAGTAATCCCTGTTGCAATCCCATCGAACCGATGATACTGATGTTATTTTTCAGGCAATAGGGAGCGATTTCCGCTTCAATAGCGCGGGAAACAATATTGTAAGGCATTTCGTTGACGTCGATTTGTATGCCGGTGGCGATTACTTCTTCCATCTGGGTACGTCCGAAATTGCTCATACCGACAGATCGGATCAGTCCTTCTTTTTTCAGTTCGTCGAGTTGGGCATAAGCCTCTTCGACGGTAGGCGGTTCGTCGATAAGCGTTTGGTCGGAAGTAAAATGTTCGACGGCAAGTTTATTGATAGGCCAGTGGAGCATATAGACGTCTAAATAGTCGGTATCCAATCGTTTCAGGCTTTCGATGCAGTGTTTTCGAACTTGGCGGCAGTTGGATGGGCTGATTTTGGAGATGACAACAGCCTTTTCCCTGCGTCCTTTCAAAGCCTTACCTAACGAACGTTCGCTTTCGCCGTCGTTATACATTTCGGCTGTATCGAAAGTGTTAACTCCCAGTTCGATTGCTGTGCAAACAACGTTATCAACGTCTTTTTGGGATTGTTTGCCCCAGTATTCCCCTCCACCGAAAGCCCAACAACCGGCTGTCATGGAGGATACCGAAATGTCGGAGTTCCCAAGTTTCTGATTACTTTTCATTGTATTTATTTTTTAAGATTATATGTTGCTACAAAGATTCAAAAATAAAACAATGAATATCAATAAGCAAAATTGACAATAGTATTGCGAAAATCGACTTTTATGTTAATGTTATTTAATTGAGTTAAGA
>JAISNS010000335.1 GCA_031276105.1 Dysgonamonadaceae bacterium | reverse complement strand
GAGTCGCGTGTTTCGATGATTTGCAGCAAACTGGCCAGTTCTTTTCGGATTTGTTCCAATTGCTTCGGCGTGCGCGGATTAAAAAGTATTTCCGTCAACAGGTAGTCGTCTTCCGAAAGGAGGCCGCGGGCGATGGCCATGTGTTTTTTGAACGTTGTTCCCGGCGCTTCCTGATGCTTCATCACCGACGCAAAAACCAGCGTCGAGGCAAACGGGATGGAAAGCGAATAGGCAATCGTCTCGTCGTGTTCCTCGAACGTGTATTCAAAAATATTCAATTTCAGGGAATTGTATAAATCGCGGAAAAAGACTTTCCCCAAGTGCGACGATTCCGAAATGATGATGGCATTTTCGGACGACAGGTTGCTGAGGTTGGCAAACGTGGGGCCAAACATCGGATGCGTGGATACAAAGGGTCTGCCGGTTTCTTCGTAAAACTTTTTCAATCCGTTTTTTACGGAAGCGATGTCCGAAATGATGCACGACTCGGGAATATACGGCACGACTTGCTTAAAAGCTTCAATGGTAAACTGTACCGTGGCGGCGTTAATCAGGATTTCCGGTTTGAAAGCGGCGATTTCCGCCGGATCGCTCATCCGGATGCAATTGTAAGTGAAGCGCAATTTCTCGCGGTTGCTGTCGAAAATGGCGACTTCGTGTTCAAAACTCAACACGTCGGCGAAAAAAGATCCCATCTTTCCTGCGCCTAAAATCTGTATTCTCATTGATTGAAAACTTCTATTTGCTGCCGGATGGATTCTTCGTGAATCGCTTCCAGCACGATTTTCATAAAATCGGCTCCCATTCCCATTTTTTCGGCTTCCGAAACCCGTTTTTCCATGATTTCATCGTATCGAACCGCTTGAAGCACAGGCATATTGTGTTCCTTCTTGTATTGCCCGATTTCTTTGGAAACGCGCATCCGCTTAGCCAAAATCGCCAGCAATTCGTTGTCTAATTCGTCGATTTGTTGGCGGAGTTCTTTCAAGTTTTCGGTCGTTTGCCGCGTGTCGCGAATCACCAGCAGATTCAATATATAGGAAAGAACATCGGGCGTAACCTGCTGATCTTTATCACTCCACGCTTTGTCCGGTTCGCAATGGGATTCGATAATCAGCCCGTCGTAATTCAAGTCCATTGCCTGTTGCGACAGCGGGGCGATCAGTTCCCGTTTCCCGCCGATGTGACTTGGGTCGCCAATCAGGGGCAAGTTGGGAATACGCCGTTTCAGTTCAATCGGGATGTGCCACTGCGGAAGGTTGCGGTACAGCTTTTTATCATACGAACTGAATCCGCGATGAATAGCGCCGATTTTCCGGATACCGGCATTATAAATCCGTTCAATCGCTCCAATCCATAAATCCAAATCGGGATTGACCGGGTTTTTGATTAATACGGGGCCGGAAAAATGCGCGATTTTCAAGGCATCGGCTATCTCCTGCATGGCAAACGGATTGACGGAAGTCCGCGCTCCTATCCACAACATATCGACGTTGAACATAACAGCTTCCAGAACGTGGTTTTTCGTTGCCACTTCGGTCGCGACATACATGCCGGTCTCTTTCTTGACGCGCTGCAACCAGCCGAGTCCCTGCACGCCGATTCCTTCAAAACCGCCCGGCTTGGTGCGGGGTTTCCATATTCCGGCGCGGAACAGTTTGATTCCCTTATTCGCCAGTTCGTGGGCGGTGGTCAGGACTTGCTCTTCGGTTTCCGCACTGCACGGGCCGGCGATTATCAACGGACGCTGCTCACTGATTCCCGGCAATAAAATTGATTCTAATTCCATTTTTTATTTATTTATTTATTGTGATATTCGGTAGAATTAGGAATTAGGAATTAGGCCGCTTCGCGCAATTCTTAATTCCTAATTTCTAATTTTTAATTCTTTTAATTCTTTCCAGCGCCTCCTGCAACTGTTCGTCTTTGCAGCACAGCGAAATACGGATGTAACGGTTGCCATTGCTCCCGAAAATAAATCCGGGCGTAATGAAAACCTGTGCACGATACAGGATTTCGTCCGCCAAATCGCTGCCGTTTTCGTAACCGTCCGGAATTTTCCCCCACAAAAAAAGTCCGGATTGACGGGGATCGAAACGGCAACCCAATACGTGCATGATTGCTTCCGCTATTTTCCGCCGTTTGCCATATACTTCATTCATAGTTATATACCATTCTCTGTTTGCATGCAAGGCTTCCGTCGCCGCCAGCATCATGGGCTTGAACTGTCCGCTGTCGATATTGCTTTTCACCTTCAACACCCATTGCACAAACTGCGGATTGGAAGCCAGCATCGCTATCCGCCAGCCCGGCATGTTGTGCGATTTGCTTAATGAATTCATTTCTATGCAAATGTCTTTCGCGCCTTCGATTTCCAATATACTCAGGGGATTGTCGTTCAAAATAAAACTGTAAGGATTGTCGTGGCAGATGATGATGTTGTGCCGGCGTCCGAAATCGACCAAGTTTTGGAAGAGTTCGCGGGTAGCCGGAGCGCCGGTCGGCATATTCGGATAATTGACCCACATCAGTTTGACGTTCGACAAATCGAGTTTTTCCAGCGCCTCGAAATCGGGTTGCCAAGCATTTTCTTCTTTCAAGTCGTAGGGAATCAGTTCCGCTTCCACCAAACGGCTAACCGAACTGTAAGTCGGATAACCCGGATTGGGAATCAACACGCCGTCGCCCGGATTGAGGAAAGCCAGAGAAATATGCAAAATTCCTTCTTTTGAACCGATTAACGGCTGTATTTCCGTATCGGGATTCAATGCTACGCGGTACCACTTTTTATACCATCCGGCAAAAGCCCGGCGCAATCCGGGAATCCCTACATAGGGCTGATAACCGTGCGCGTCGGCTTGTTTGGCCGAAATGCACAACGTTTCGATGGTCTCGTCCGACGGGGGTAAATCGGGACTGCCAACTCCCAGACTAATCACATTCAAGCCTTTGAGATTCATTTCGGCTATTTCCTTCAATTTCGACGAAAAATAGTATTCGCTGACAGCGCTTAAACGGCGAGCCGGCGTTATTTGCAAGCCGTTTTTTCCGGAAAGGGAATGAGCGGCGGGAGTATTCTGATTGTTAGCAGTCATAATTAAATGGGTTTATGCATCCGGTATTCGCCCAATATTTTGAAATCTTTGGTCAGGGGGCGCATGGCGTCTAATCCCTGTTTGTATTTCAGGATGTTTTGGAAAGTCAGGTCAACATAAAACAGGTATTCCCACTCGCGACCGATAATCGGAAGCGACTGAATTTTTGTCAGGTTTACGTCGTAGAAAGACAGGATTGTCAGTACTTTCGACAGGCTGCCCTCGGTGTGGGGAAGGGTGAAAACGATGGAGGCCTTGTCGATCTCCGAATCCTGAACCAGATCGTCGGCCAGCCATCGGTTGACGACGAGGAGGAATCGGGTAAAGTTCCGTTTATTGGTTTCGATGCCTTCTGCGAGCGGTTCGAGTCCGTAGAGTTCGGCGGCATAGCGGCTGCAAATAGCGGCATGTCCTTTCAAACTGTTTTCGGCAATCAGGCGGGCGCTTAAAGCCGTATCTTCGCCTTCCACAATCTTTACTCTCGGCAACGTGTTCAGAAAATCCGCGCATTGCATAAGGGCGATGGGGTGTGAATTGACTTCGGTAATCGTTTGCAGCGATTGTCCGGGAAGGGCGGCAAAAGCATGGGAGATACGGATTTTCTGTTCGCCGACGACCACCAGATCGCTTTCGCGTATCAGCTCGTGGTTTTGCAGGAGGCTGCCGGCGATGGTATTTTCGATGGCGAGGATGCCGATTAAGTTCGGGTCTTTCTTAACGGCGGCGATCACGTCTTTGAAATGATTGCAGGGCAAAATCGCAATGTCGTTTTCTCCTCTTTCTTCAAAATACTTTCGCGCGGCTATCTCGTGATAGGCGCCTTTAATTCCTTGAATGGCTACTGTTTTCATTTTTTATAATTGAATTTCAAAAAAAATCCTGCCGCTTTTTCGACAGGATTTCATTATTAATTATAAATCATCTTAGTATTTTTATCATACAAAACCCTGTCTTTCTTTTTACTAAAGTAAAAATAAAAGTAAAAACCGGTAAAATAAAATCGCTTCATTTATTCTGTATGATTAAAAACAACGCTGCAAAAGTAATACTTTTTTTGATAAAACAAGCAAATAC
>JAISNS010000329.1 GCA_031276105.1 Dysgonamonadaceae bacterium | reverse complement strand
CTATGAACGCCGGAGGCGTGACCCTTTTATGTATGTGCAAAACGCAAAAAGGGCAACGCCATCCGGCGTTCGTGGGAGAGAAGAGTGCCGTTTTACCCCCAGATAAATCTGGGGGTTATTCACGGGGTACGCCTATCGGCGTATCGCAATGCGCCAATCTTCCGAACACGAATGGGTTGCAACCCCTTGTTACTATAAAATAGAAAGCGGCTGCCTCCAAATAAATTTGGAGACAGCCGCGTTGCTTTTAAGAAAGTAAAGTTACGGAGCAGTCTTGACGCACCGCAGCAAGAACCCGACGTAGCGAGTGGTGCTGTTCGACGGGTTGAAGTTGCTGCTGGTAACGGCCGCGTCGTAGCCGCTACTTGAGCTACTCTCAGTGGACGACCAATAGTAGCCGCTCGAACCAACAGAGCTCAGGTCGTTACCACTGTAGGCGCGGCCACCAAGCAGCCAACCGTCTATAGCCTCGGAAGCAGTAGCGACAGGTCTGCCGTATATTGAGGTGGTAGAACCACTGCTAATACCGGAATAGTTCTGAAAGTCTGTCAGTGTCGGAACCCGCCACGGAGAAGGACACAAAATATCAGCATGGGTGGCAACCATACACCACGTAAAGAAGGAACCATAATTAGCGGTAGAATGATCGCGATAATCAACAGTAGTATTAGCGGAGGAAGCAAGACTTGACTTGGGGTTCCGCTCAACTATCTTCACAGATGCAGAAAGGGTTATGCCATTACGTGTATATGTATCTCCGTTAGTGAAACGAACATTCTTCGAATTAGTAATAATATTACCACCATAAGAATGAGTTAAATCACAATTGGAAACAGAATAAATACCAACCGATTCAACAGCCAAACGAGAAGAAGATACGCAATCGGTAGTAGTATTACGAGACTCGGCATAATAAGTCGTTCTAGCGCTTAAAGTTGTAGAATAGGACAACTCGCCGGTAGCTACTTTTGCACCACCGGTAGCCGAATCGTACCAGTCAATCGTACAACCAGGCGCAGGAGTAGCGCTAAACGTAAACGTGGCGCCGCTATTTGAAACGGTACCGCCGACAGGAACATCAGGAATGGCGCCAACCTTCACAGTTTGCCCACTACTGCTCGAAGCGCCGACATCGCCGCACGAGTTCACCGCCTGTACGGATATCGAACCGTCAGAATAAACCCCTTCGGTTGTCCAACCAATCGTAATCGAAGTGACGGTAGAAGAACCTGTCAGTCCGTTAGGCAACGTCCAAACATAACTCGTAGCGCCCGCAACAGGAGTTATACCTGCGGTAAATGTAGTACCGACGCCGCATATCTTAGTGTTTGAAAAAGTTATCGCGCCGGGAGCAGCAAGTGCGCCAAGAAGCGTCACAGGTTGTGCACTCTCGCGCCGAGTACCGCCGCCGCACGAAATTTCCGCACGTTAAAACGCGCGGTTAATAAAGTGTCGCCCCTGTGGGGCTTGCTGATACAAACGACCAGCTTTCCCGCCGGCTGTGAACTGTCTCTTGAGCGCCGCTTCGCGACTCTGAGTGTCGTAGCCGCCTATTGCCCGTGAAGCCCCGCAGGGATGACACTCTATTAACCGTATGCTTTAGCTTACGGAGGAAAGAGGTAAAATCCATGATTATCAGCTTCATCCGTGTCATCCGCATTCCATTGCGCAACAGACACAAAAAAACCTGCCGAATCTCTTTGGGAGACCGACAAGTATTGTTTTTTTCTGAAATATAGTTTATTTCGCTCGCACGCAGTTGTGTGTGTGTGTACGCATAATTCCATCAACTTCCAAGCGTTGGAAGCTAATAATACATAATAAATTGTCATTTACGGAAGTTGACATATTCTTTGTTGTTGTTTTACAAAAACCGCTTCAAATGTAATTCAATAAATCAAATTATGCAAATATTCGGCGGAATTATAAATTATAAATTATGCGTTTTCTTTATTTTCCCAAGTTATTTTTTTGTTATCCTCTTTATAATTACAGCGTTTCAACATAGAGTTGCATGTGTTCAAACTTTACTACGATCACGTCCGTACCGTTATCAATAAATCCATGATTGGAAACGGCGTCGTATATTTCGCCTTCGATTATTATTTTCCCGGAAGGACGAAGGTCTGTCATTGCTTTACCTGTTTGGCCAAGCAATTGATTATCATTTAAATCGACGCTTCCCGAACTTTCCAAATCGGCAATCAGCGCAATTTTACGGAACATCCCTTTCTTCCCTATCCGCGACGAAAGGTAAAGGATAGCAATAAAACTCAACGATGTTCCCGAGAGTACCGTCAATATCGATCGGGTAATGTCCGTCGTTTCGACATTCCGAAACGAAAACCAATCATTATCCAGCGAAGCAAAAATCAGTCCCATGCCTATCAGGATAATTCCGGAAATACCCGCAATGCCGAATCCCGGAATAACAAATATTTCCAACAGCGTCAGGATAATTCCGGTAATGAAAAGAATCAGTTCCCAATGCTGTGCTAAACCGTCCAGATATAAAGGGGTAAAGTACAGGATGGCGGCAGTCAGCGCGGCAATACTTGGAAATCCGATGCCCGGCGATTGCAGTTCGAAATAAATTCCGGCAATAATGATCATAATTAAAATGGTTTGCAAGGCCGGATTGGTTAAAAAACCCATCAGATTATCGTAGAAAGAAGGCCGGAAAGTAACCAGCCGATAATCGGAATAACCTAAGCAACCGGTAATAACTTCATCCGTATTATCGGCAATTCCGTCGCAATAGCCGACCTTTACTGCTTCGTTGGTGGTTAGAGTCAACACTTTACCCGAATCAATCACATTCGGGATATATACCCGGTCGTCTACCATAGCCTCGGCGATAAGCGGATCGCGCACCCAGCGGAAAGTCGTATCCCGACCCGAAACAAGGGTATCCCGGCCATGAATTTCGGCCGTAGATTTAATCAGGGATCGCATATACGACTGGTATTTATCCGGCGCCTGTTCGCCGGTAGTTCCTTCCACTACAGTTGCGGCCCCGATATTGGCGCCCGGACGCATAAAAATTTTTTTACATGCAATGGAAATTAACGCGCCGGCCGAAGCGGCATTATTGTCAATAAAAACATAAACCGGAATACGATTATAAATGATAGCCGTCCGCATCGAATCGGCGTCGACAAGCGTTCCGCCATACGTATTCAAATGGAGCAAAACGGCGTCGGCCTCCAGCATATCCGCTTCTTGCAAGCCTTTATTCAGGTAGATACGGCTGGTTGTATTGATTTCGGAATTGATATTTATCTCATAAATCAGGGGACGTTTTCCCTGTGTCGATGTATCGTTTTCTTTCCCTGCTTTAAGACTAAATAAGGCAAAAGAAAGAAACAGGAGAATAAAAAAAAGATTTTTCATACACTATCTGCATTTATCGGCGGCAAATATAGATATAAAATTCGAGATTGCCATTTACAAATTACAAAATTGACGGTTTTTTGTGTTGTAGACATGATAATATTGTTACAAAACCATATCATTCATTACGTGTCAATTAAGTTTTATTTAAAATCTATTTTTTAACGATAGTTTCATTTTTTAACCGAAATAAGCCTTTAAATTTGTCACAGGAGAAAAATTAAGGTATGGATTCTTTTATTTTTTAGTATATGTATTTGCTTTCTTTTTCAAAAAAAAATTCAAGTAATAAAAAAGAGGAAGATACGTCTGTTCCCGCACGAAATTCTTTGCTTTTCACTTTTAAAAAATGGGTGATAGAAAACAATCAAGCCGCCTTAGATAAAAAATATCACTTTTTTCTGATAAGTAAAAGCGTAGTCGATCAGCCGCTCAAGAAATATTGCCTGAAACCGGAAGAATAGGTAAACTTCCACCGGTATATCGCTTCGCGCCACTCATAATTCATAACTTTTTACGCCTTACTTTTCACCAATATTGCATAAATTAACCCAATGATGAACAAATATTCAAAATAATCATGTAAATTTGCTCCCACAATAAAAAAATACCTGATTGAATAAAAAACGAAACATATTTATATTACTCCTTTTGTCACTTCTCCCGCTTGTATTACCTGCTTTTGCGGATAATTCCGTTCCGAGTTTTGTTCTTGTTATTGATGCAGGTCACGGAGGAAAAGACCCCGGCGCTTTGGGAAAAAAATCGAAAGAAAAGGATATTAATTTTGCTGTTTCAAAGCTTGTCAGCAGTTATATTTCGAAAAAACACCCGGATGTGAAAATCGTTCATACACGCAATAAAGATACTAAAATCGAACTGAAAGCACGTACCGATATTGCCAATAAAGCTAATGCAAACTTGTTTATTTCCATTCATTCCAATGCTTCCGGCAATCGTTCGTTTTCGGGGGCGGAAGTATATATCTTAGGTTTGCACAGGAGCAAAGAAAATCTGGCTGTCGCCCAACGGGAAAACAGCGTTATTTTACTGGAAGACGATTACCACGAAAAATACCGGGGATATGACCCTGAATTGCCGGAATTTCGTATTATCTACGAATTAATGCAAGAAAAATACATGCAGCAAAGCCTCCATTTTGCGACAATGGTTCAAAAAGAATTGGTACAAACGGCTAAACGAAAAAATAATGGAGTGAAACAGGCCGGGTTTTGGGTATTGGTCGGCGCCGGTATGCCGGCCATCTTAGTCGAATTGGATTATATTTCCAATAGCGACAGTGAAAAATTTTTAGCGAGCAAAACCGGTCAGGAAAAGATGGCCAAAGCTATTGCAAACGCTTTCGGCGAATACAAAAAAGAATGGGACGCAAAAAAAAACCGGAATACAACGCCCAACGCAATAAAGGAAAAAGACGCTAAAGAAAAAGAAAATAATAATCCTCCGAAAACCGGTGAAGGAATTGTCTATAAAGTGCAAATTTTGGCGACAAATAAAAAACTGTCGAAAAATTCCCGTCAACTCAAAGGCTATAAAGCCGATTTTTATATCGAAAACAATTTATACAAATATACTTATGGGGAATCGTCCGATTGGAATGAAATTACCCGCATTAGAAAATCGCTATTAAAAGATTTCCAAGATGCTTTTATCATCAAATTTGAAAATGGAGTAAAACAACCTGTAAAATGACAAAAATCAAATGAAAAAAATATTTTCTAAAGAAGCAATTGTTGGATTAGTAACTTTAATCAGTCTATTTATATTGTATTTCGGAATCAACTACCTGAAAGGGATTAATTTATTCAAGCCGGCCAATCATTATTATGTTTTGATGCCTAATGTATCCGAATTACAAACTTCGAGTCCGGTCTATGTAGATGGTTTTAAAGTGGGAATCGTCAACAAAATTGAGTTTGGATTCGACAATTCCTCTTCCCCTATCCTTGTCTTAATCAGCCTGGATGAAAAAATGAAAGTACCTGTGGGCAGCTATTTCGAGTTAAAATCGGGATTAACTTCCGGCGCTTACCTCGATTTGATATTGAACAAATATGTCGACGCCTGCTACCAAATAGGAGATACCATAGAAGGAACTGCGAAAGCCGGCTTAATGGATAAAGTTTCCACGCAACTGCTTCCGCAGATTGAAACCATCTTGCCCCGCCTCGATTCTATATTGGCCGGCCTGCAAACGGTGGTCAATCATCCGGCGCTAAGCCGTTCTTTCGACCATATCGAAGCTACTACGGCCAATCTTCAAAAGTCGTCCATGCAATTAAACAGTTTGCTGTCGAAAGACATTCCGATTATTACAGGCAACTTAAAAGAAGTATCTTCCAATTTTGTCGAAGTCAGTTCCGATTTGAAGAAATTAGACCTGAATGCTACGCTGATCAAGGTGGAACAGGCAATCGAAAATATCGACCGGATGTCGCTGCAATTGAATAACAAAAACAACAGTTTGGGTCTTTTATTGAACGATCGTTCTTTGTACGACCATTTAGACGCTACGGCCAAGAATGCCGCCGATTTGTTAAAAGACATTAAAGAACGTCCGAAAAATTATGTGCGTTTTTCTCTTTTCTAAAAGGATTATTTAAATTCTATCTAAATAATAAACCCGAATGAAAAAAATTACGAAATAGCCATAAGTGCTTATGAAAAACAGCTAATCAAAGAAGAAAAATTTATTTCTAACAAAAAAAATAAATTTGAAAATAACCGGTAAATAACTATAAATCACAAATATACAAATATATAAAGGAAAATATTTATAAGTATTTGAAAAACAGATGTTAATAAAATAATTAGAAAAACAAGAATTTTACCGTTTTTTTTTTCTAATTTTTTTTCCAAATTTTGCATTCGGAATAGACATACTTCCCATTAATTATTTATCCGGAAACAGGATTGTAACTTAATCAGGAACACATATTTATTTTAATATTTTTTAAGAACAACATAAATGAACAAAAAAGAAATGCATCTGGAGATTTGGAATCAATGTTTGATTATTATCAAAGATAATATCAACAATGAAAGTGTTTACAACACATGGTTTAGTCCGATAAAACCACTTAAATACGATGAAGAAAATTTTACGATTCAAGTACCCAGCCAATTTTTTTACGAATATTTGGACGAAAAATATGCCGATTTGATCCATGCAACTTTATCGCGAATAATCGGCAAACCGGTTATTCTGAATTATCGTGCAATTATTGATAATAACAGCAAAGAAGACGGACAGATAAACCTGATAAGCGATCATATTCGCAACGATTATCCCCAAGCATCTTCTTTGAACAAGGCGCCGGACAATACAATCAAAAAATCAATCCATGATTGGGTTTCCAATTTAAATAACCGGATGACTTTCAACAATTACTTTGAAGGTCAAAGCAATAAATTGCCCCGAACAATCGGAGAAACGGTTGCTCAAAATCCGAGTAAAAATTTCAATCCGCTATTCATATATGGCCGTTCGGGAGTTGGAAAAACGCATTTGTGCCACGCTATCGGAAATAAAATTGTAGAAAATTTTCCCCAAAAGAAAGTTATCTATATTTCATCTCATTTATTCCAAGTGCAATTTACGGATGCTTCCAGAAAAAATATTTCCAATGATTTCATCACTTTTTATCAGGAAATAGACGTCCTTATCATCGACGATATACAAGATATGGCCGGAAAAACAGCGACATTAAATGCTTTTTTTCATATCTTAAGCCATCTTCTTTTATTGGGAAAACAAATCGTCCTGACGGCAGATAAATCGCCCACAGAACTACAAAATATGGAAGACCGCCTGCTCACCCGTTTCAAACGGGGAATGACAGCCGAACTTCATAAGCCGGATATCGAATTAAGAAAAAAAATTCTGAATCATAAAATCAAGCAAGACGGGTTGACTATTTCGAACGAAATTGTGGATTACATTGCCGGCAATGTTACCGATCACGTCAGAGATTTGGAAGGAATCATTACATCGTTAATCGCTTATTCTCTGGTTTTCAATAAAGACGTAGATCTGGAATTAGCAAAAAGAGTGGTTAGTAAGGCGATTGATACGGAGAAAAGCGTCATTACCATGGAAAAAATAGAAGACGTGGTGAGTGGTTATTTCAATATCGAACTGAAAGATATTCACTCCAAGTCGCGCAAAAGGGAAATCGTTCAGGCTCGCCAAATTATTATGTATTTATTAAAAAAATACACCAACTATTCGTATGCGCACATTGGGTGTGTAGTTGGTAAACGCGATCACGCCACCGTCATTCATTCCGAAAGAAATGTTAAAAATCTCCGGCAAGTAGATAAAAAATTTCGCTCCACACTGGAAAAAATCGAAGATACATTAAAAGAATAGTCTTTTGTTCTCGCGTTGAATCAAATGTTACAATGCTCTTTTGATTCTCAGCAACTTTTCCAATAAAGGTTCTAATAAATGCAACGGCAACATGTTAGCCCCATCCGACAAAGCTTTGGAAGGTTCCGGATGGGTTTCGATAAACAGGCCGTCCACGCCAACGGCAATCGCCGCTTTAGCGATTGTTTCTATCAAACCGGGTAAACCGCCGGTAACGCCGGTTGTTTGGTTGGGTTGTTGCAAGGAATGTGTAACATCCATTACTACCGGAAAGCCGAAACGTTGCATTTGGGGAATTCCCCTGTAATCAACCACTAAATCGGTATATCCGAAAGTAGTTCCCCGTTCGGTCAGCAATACTTGATTATTTCCACTATCTACAATCTTTTGCGCAACAAATTGCATTGCCGCAGGCGAAAGAAATTGCCCTTTTTTCACATTGACAATCTTTCCTGTTCGAGCGGCAGCGACCAATAAATCGGTTTGCCGGCTAAGAAACGCCGGAATCTGCAATATATCCACATATTCGGCTGCAAGTGCGGCATCGTGCGTTTCATGAATATCCGTAACGGTAGGTATTCCCAAAGTTTCATTTACTTTTCGGAGAATTTTCAAAGCTTTTTCATCCCCGATTCCGGTAAAAGAATCAACCCTGGAACGGTTCGCCTTTTTATAGGAACCTTTGAACACATAGGGGATCCCTGACTTTTCTGTGATTAACGCTATCTTTTCGGCTATTTGCAAAGCCATTGTTTCATTTTCGATTGCGCAGGGACCGGCTAATAAGAAAAAAGTCCCTTTTTTTGTTAAAGCATCAACAGTCAACATTTTTAATAAATTTATATTGATATTTGCGCACAAATGTACGTGAAAAGTTTTCGATTTCCAAGCGTATATGCGTGCAATCGGCAACGTCCGATTTATCCTTCACCGTTTGAATGAAGGATTTCCATGATTTTTTCCTCACTGAGGCAGGTAATCGCCCGTATTTGTTCTAAAGGTAAGCCTTTGCTCTTACAGTTACGGACAACGGTAATTAAGCTTTTTGCTTCGCCTTCTGCCCGGCCTTCTGCCCGGCATTTTGATTCGGCTTCTGCTTTACCCCCTGCTTTGCCTTCTGCTATAACCGCTGCTTTGCTTTCGGCGAGAAGAGCGTTTTCAGTGCGTATGATGTCCCAGTATTTGTCGTAGGCAGCCAACTCTGCTTCCGTAAAAGCGCCTACTTCGCACATCTCCAGCGCTCTGCTAATATCGGCATTGGCCTTCAAATCTTCGGATACATCATTTCGCCGCTCTTCCACTTCCTTCAGAAAGCGAAGCCACAAGACAGCCATCCGGCGGTCTGCCCATTTGTCCGGCCTGAACTTGGGTAATTCTACCAATACAAATTCCAATCCTTCGATTACCTCCTCCGTATTCCGGTAGTTCACGATACGGTAATGGTGATAAAATTCCGGCGTCCTTGCATCAAAAGTGTCGTTGAGAATGGCCAGACCGTACACCGGCTGCAACAGGTAGTAATGTTCGTTTTTATCCAACTGCCGCACGTATGCTTTCGAAGCATTAAACACCATCCGTTTGGAAAAGGAATTGTTCCATAGCATTTGCATCTCCACAATAAAGTGACGTCCGAAATTGTCTTTGCACCGGACGTCAACGATGGAGTTTTTCTTTGCGGGATTTTCCGGAACTTGCTCCGTCGGGAGATATTCCAGACTTTCAATCTGTTGATTTTCTTCCAGCGGCATCAGCGCATTGAGAAAACTCTTCAGCAAATCGGGATGTTCACCGAATATCCGCTTGAAAGGCAAATCGTTTTTGGGATCAAGGTAGCGTGCCATAATTGTCCACTTTTATTAATTAATTAATGTATGATACAAAAGTAATCATTTTTTTGATTATAGCGTAAAGACCGGGTAGCTTTTAGGTATTTATAAGCTGAGTTCGATGTAAAGAATAAAGGAAAGCGACTGCCTCAAAATTCCTTCCGAGGCAGCCGCTTCGCGCTTCTTTTAGTTTTTATCTTTTAGTTTTACTCTACTGCACGCAACGCACCGATAGCCCCAACTGCCGAGTGTAAGAAGTTATTTTATAAGCTTGAGAGCCGAGCAGTATATTATAACCGTTGGTAGGAAAAGAAGTAGTACTACCCCAATAGTAGCCGATACCGCCACGGCTGTCCAACGCACCAGTGTCGTAGTACCGCCAACCGGCGGCAGGGAAATAAAGGGAAGCGCCTATTCGTGTGAAGCTGGCAAATACACCGCCCGGCGAGAAAAACGTTCTGCCTTCAGAATTCATAAGATCATTCCACTCGTCCAGCCTCGGCAATCGCCAGCCGGCAGGACAGGGAGGTGTACCGTCATTAGCCCAATCGCCGTTGGCAGTCTGATAATCGGAATCATCCCAAGTACCATCATTTCTACCATCATTAGCCGGCGTATTTTCCATGGAAACATTCGTTGCTCCCCAGCGATACCAGTCGCCGTGATGAGCGCGAGTAACCAGTTGAGAAGAAGAAAGAATATCCAAACCGCCCAAATTATGACACATAAAATTCAACCATTCCGTAGCGCTTTTTTTCGCAGGACATACGCAAGTCCCGTCCTCCACACGGATTTCTAAGTAAGCCAGTTTGGGATTATTTCCTGAGTCGGTATAACTCGCAACCAGCTTAACCGTCAAAGAATCGCCGTCAGGAGGAACCAACTCTTTTATGTTCGACTTGAATTTAATCTTAAATTCTTTTTCATAATAACCGTCAACAGCGGGTCCGCCGGTCGGAGCGGTCGCAGGAGGATAAACAGTTATCGCTTCTACTATTTTTGCCGGATCGTCACAAAACAAATTCAAATCAGAGTAAGCGTCGCCATGAACAAATTTATAAGTCTTTTCATAATTGCCACCCGGAAAACCGTCTTTACGGTCATCGTAAACATTCTGGTCTTGATCTGCAGGTTTGTCTTTCTTTACATCTAAACAGGTTTCGCCGACAATCCCGTAGTTGCTGTTGAGTCTGGCAGCAGGAAAACTGCCGTCGGCGGTTATTTCAACCGCCTTTACTTTCGTAGCAGGAAGACCGGAATAACGGTTGGTTACCTCAACCATTACCTTGTAAGTACCGACAGAACCGAAAGAAGTTGTGAAAGACGAAGCAGTCTCTCCTGCAACAACCGCATAGACGTCATTATTGAGGCCACTCGTGTACCACTTGTACGTTTCGTCGCCGGAACAAATGGCGCTCGTGTTGGTCGAAACCGAAAAAGTAAGGTCATCGTCCTGCTTGGCAAACGGAGGCCCTGTCAGCAACAAATGAGCCGGAGTCAACGGTGTACAGTTTTCTTCGACCGGCGCCCAGTTCGTTCCGTTCCAAACATAGATACCGGCAGCAATATTGTGCTCGCCGGTGTGGTAAACCATTGCGCCGGTAAAGTTTTCTTTTACAGTTAAATC
>JAISNS010000273.1 GCA_031276105.1 Dysgonamonadaceae bacterium | reverse complement strand
ACCAATCCCGAATCAGGAAAAAACGAAGTCCGCATCGCATACGTACTGAAAAAAGAGGATCTGCAAAAGGCTATGCTGGCGCTGGAGAAAGCGCTCGAAGAATACAAGCGAGTGACAAGTGACAAGTGACAAGGGCGCAAAGCGCGGCAAGAATGGAACGCAGATGACACGGAAAGTGTTTTTGGTTTATTTTGCAACTGTTAAAAATCAAAAATGCCGAAAAAGAATAATTGGGAAAACACTTGTATGTATAACGAAAATGCTATACTTTTGTTTCGTAATTAAAAACAAATCAATATGAAATGGTCTGAATTAAGGAGAATTGCAGAAAAAAGTGGTTGGTACCTCTATCGGCGCGGGGCAAAACACGACATCTACCTGCATAAGGATAAAAATTATCCGATCGAAATTGAACGACACGATACACAGGAGGTAAAAAACGGATTGTATTACAAACTAAAAAAACAGATAGGGTTTTAAACCTTGTCTGTTTATATAAAACAAATATATTTATGATAACAACAGCATTGATAGAACGAGGGAAAGATGGTACATTCGGCATATTTACACCGGATATAAACAGTACTATTATCGGTGAAGGCAATACCGTGGAAGAGGCCAAGGCTGATTTTGAAAATTCCGTTAATGAAATACTTCAATTTTACAGAGAGGACGGAAAAGAATTGCCGGATGAATTAAAAGATATTCAATTTGTTTACAAGTACGACGTTGCTTCTGTATTTGATTATTATCATTGGATAAACGTGTCCGGGTTTTCTAAGGCGGCGGGTATCAATCCTTCGTTGATGCGTCAGTACAGGATGGGTAAAACTTATATTTCCGAAAATCAAAAACGCAAGATAGAAACCGCCCTTCATCGGTTAGGGAATGAATTAGCAGCAATCAAACTTTGATTTGGTTTTAATTACACAAATCCGGTATCGCTGCGTTACCGGTACCCGCCTCCGCAAAGGGCGGGTTTTCTTTTGTAAAATTGTAAATCTAAATGATTTTTATTCAATAACTCTGCCTGTGCGTAGTGATACGGATTTACACTTGTTAATAACCGTCGAAATACTTATCCAGCATTTGCTTGGCGGCCATAAATGAACTGATTTCCGAGTTCAGGATTTGTTTTTCCTTGACAATCAATTCCTCTGCTATTTCCGGCGTTTGATAAAAATGATTCTTTAATTGTTCGTTAATGCTTTCGTACATCCAATATTTGGCTTGCGAATGGCGGCGCAATTCGAAATAACCGTTTTCTCGCGTAAAATCAATGTACTGATATACCATGTCCCAGATTTCGGTAATACCGTTTTTATAATAACCCGAATAAGTCAACACCTTCGGCGTCCAACCGGAAGGAGGTAAAGGAAAAAGATGCAAAGCGTTGCGATATTGCGCTGCCGCCAAATTAGCCTTGTCGATATTGTTGCCGTCGGCTTTGTTGACGATGATTCCGTCGGCCATTTCCATGATTCCCCGTTTAATTCCCTGCAATTCGTCGCCGGTTCCGGCCAACTGAATCAGGAGAAAAAAATCGACCATGGAATGAACCGCCGTTTCGGATTGTCCTACGCCAACGGTTTCGACAAATATTGTATCAAATCCGGCAGCTTCGCAAAGGATAATGGTTTCGCGGGTTTTGCGGGCAACTCCGCCCAAAGAACCTGCCGACGGCGACGGGCGAATGAAGGCTTGCGGTTCGCGCGAGATTTCTTCCATCCGGGTTTTATCGCCCAATATGCTTCCTTTCGAACGCTCGCTGCTGGGGTCGATGGCCAAAACCGCCAACTTTTTGTTGCGGTCGTGAATCAAATGCATCCCGAAAGCATCAATAGACGTACTTTTGCCCGCTCCGGGAACACCGGTTATTCCTATCCGCACCGAATGGCCTGCATAAGGGAGGCATTTTTCAATCACTTCCTGTGCAATCAGTTGATGTTCGCTTTTTTGACTTTCCAGTAAGGTAACAGCTTGACTTAAAACGGTGATGTTTCCCTGTAAAATCTGCTCGACATACTCGACCGGAGTAAAATTCCGCCGTTTCTTTCTTTCTTTCAGGTAAGGATTGATGACGGGAGGGGAAGATATACCCTGATTGACCGTAAGTCCTTTGTATTGAGGATCATTTTCGGGATGATGTTGCATAACGATTTAATAAAAACAGGGACAAAGGTAAGAACTTTTATCTATATTCCAAGCCCTCAACATTTCCCGTTTTCCCGGCGGGCCGGGAATGCGTTCGACGGTAAAGCCGGCGCGTTGCAGCATCCGGCGGACATGTCCCTGGGCGCAATAGGTAGTAAGAACGCCGCCGGGATTTAAGGCCCGAAACAGTTTGTCGAATAATTCCTGCGACCAGACTTCGGGTTGCTTGCCGGGCGCAAATGCGTCGTAATAAACCACATCGTAGCGGTCGGAATAGGGATAGGTATTGAAATCGCAACGGATTTTTTGTAATGTGAAAAAAGGAGTCAAAGGCAAAACTGTTTCCCATTCTGCCGCATGAATCCGGCGAAATAAATTTTCATCTATTTCCCCGTAATTCAATTGCCGGATAATAGCCGGCGATACGGGATATTTTTCGAGCGTAATATAAGTCGTGCGGATGTTCCGCTTTTGGCTTTCCAGCGCGGTAAGCAAAGCGTTAAGCCCTGTGCCGAACCCCATTTCCAGCACCCGGACGGTTTCTTTCGGGCAACGATTGAAACCGGCTTCAATATAAACGTGCAACGATTCCTGTTTGGCGCCGTTGACCGAATGGTAATGTTCGTTTATTTCCGGGAAGAACAGCGTATGCGAACCGTCGGCAGTGATTGTGGGAAATACCCGCTCTTTGTCCGGCATTTTATTCCGGCTGAAGCGTATCAAAAGGGAGAGGCGTATCTTTCCGGTAAGCCGTTGCGGTAAACAAAGCGACGAGTTCTTCCTCCTGATTCGTTACCGTAACCTCAAACGTAGCTAATTTCCGGTGCAAATGCACGACTTTCGCGTCCGCCCAAAGCGTGCCGTTGCTCACGCCTTTGAAATAACGGATACCGGTTTCGATCGACACGGCTAAATTGCCGTAAGCATTGACTGCGGCGGCAAAAGCTAAATCGGCCAACGTGAAAATGGCGCCGCCCTGTACCACATTTCCGGCGTTGAGGTGCATGTCTTTGATTTCCATTTTTGCCCGCGCCTTACCGGGCGCCACGTCCAACAATTCGACGCCGGAAAAGGCTGCATAACGGTCGTTCTTGAAAAATTCGTTGACTGTCATCGGTTTAATTTCCATTCAAAGCCGTCTTTGGTATCTTTTATCTCGAAACCAAGCGCGGTCAGTTCGTTTCTGATTTTATCGGAAGTCGCCCAATCTTTGTTTTGTTTGGCTTGCAGGCGGATGTTCAGCAGGAGATCAACGGCTCCGGCAAAGGAATCGTAAGAGGCGGAACCGTCTTTCTGTTCATTCGTAATGCCTAACAGGTCGAACAGAAACAAGTCGAACAGTTGTTTTAAATCCCGAATATCTTCGGCGGTAAGCAGGGTTTGTCCGCCCAATGCCGAATTGATTATCCGGCTGGCTTCAAAAAGATAGGAGATAACGATGGGAGTATTCAGGTCGTCGTTCATCGCGTCCCTGCTTTTTTGTTCCCATTGCTTGATATTGTTTGTCGATTCGGACGTTTTCGCTTCCAAGCGTTCGATATTTTTAGCGGCTTCCAGCAATCGGGCGAGGCCTTTTTCGGAAGCCTGCAACGCTTCGTTGCTGAAATCGACCGTACTGCGGTAATGCGCTTGCAGGATAAAAAAGCGGATCGCCATCGGCGAATAGGCCTGCGTCAAGAGGGGATGCGTTCCATTGAAAAATTGTTCCAAGTTAATGAAGTTTCCCAGCGATTTGCCCATCTTCTGTCCGTTGACGGTGATCATGTTGTTGTGCATCCAATACCGTACCGCTTCGTGGCCGGACGAAGCTACGCTTTGGGCAATTTCACATTCGTGATGCGGAAAAATCAAGTCCATTCCCCCGCCGTGAATATCGAACGTTTCGCCCAAGTATTTTTTACTCATGGCCGTACATTCCAGGTGCCATCCGGGGAATCCGTCGCTCCAGGGACTGGGCCAGCGCATGATGTGTTCGGGCGACGCTTTTTTCCATAAAGCAAAGTCGATCGTGTGGCGTTTTTCGTCCTGACCGTCCAATTCGCGGGTAGTGTTCAGCATATCTTCGATGTTTCGTCCCGACAATACGCCGTAATTGTATTGCCGGTTATATTTTCCCACGTCGAAATAGACGGAACCGCGGCTTTCGTAGGCAAAACCTTTTGTCAGAATATCTTTTACCAATTGGATTTGTTCGATGATGTGTCCGCTGGCGTGAGGTTCAATGCTGGGGGGAAGCACATTCAGCATTTCCATCGCTTTGTGATAGCTGTTGAGGTAAAACTGCACGACTTCCATGGGTTCCATGTGTTCCAGCTTCGCTTTTTTAGCCACTTTGTCCTCGCCTTCGTCGGCGTCGTTTACCAAATGCCCGACATCCGTAATGTTCCGCACGTAACGGACTTTATAACCCAAGCGCTTCAGGTAACGAAACAAAATGTCGAACGTGATAGCCGGACGCGCATGTCCTAAATGCGGATCGCCGTAAACAGTAGGGCCACAAACATATAAACCGACGCGACCCGGATGTAACGGTTCAAATAATTCCTTTTTTCTTGTCAGCGTGTTATAAACAGACAACTGATTTTCCATTGTTTTAAATCTTTCCCAGCAATTTATTGTACTCTCCATTGTTTTCGATGATTTGCAACGCTTTTTCCAATGAATCGTTTTCGTCGTTGATAATCTGATAATATTCGCTCATGCTCCAGAGGTCGCGGGCAAGGAGGGCTTTTATCTGAAGCCGGATCAGGGGCGTAGAGATTTTGAATTGTTCCATATCCACCTCTGCAAATCCGGAAACCGGTTCGTCCGACGTATCGTCTGCATTTTTCTCTTTTGCATCGTCCTTATTTTTCTTTATTTCCGCTTTATAGAGATTCAATAAATCGTCCAACAGGTTTTCTCTGACCGTAAAATGCTTTTTGAACGAGTCGAAATCCTTGTATTGCCGTTGATAATACGCCCTGTTTTGGTCGATGGTATTCATAACAAATTTATAGATAACGCCCGACGCAATCAACGAGCGGTGCAAATGGGTAGAACGGGTGGTATCGAGCGGAATAAAATAATCGGGCATGATTCCTCCGCCGCCATAGACGGTGCGATGCTCAACCAGCGTGCTGTATTTCAACGAATCGGGGAAATGAATACTGTCGGCGTTCAGCATTTCGCCCCGTTCGAAGCGGGACGATATTTCTTTATTATACATTTCGAGGCTTCCTTTTTCGTACGGTTTTTGGATAGAACGTCCGCTGGGCGTATAGTAGCGGGCAATCGTTAAGCGTATCATTGAGCCGTCGGGGAGCGTGATAGGACTTTGCACCAATCCTTTGCCGAATGTTCTCCGGCCAACGATAACCGCCCGGTCCCAGTCTTGCAACGCGCCGGAAACAATTTCGCTCGCCGACGCCGAAGATTCGTCCACCAAAACAGCCACTTTTCCGTCTCCAAACGATCCATCGTTAGACGCACTGAAATCTTTTCTTTTTTGGTGAGCGCCTTCCGTATAGACAATTAAATCGCCCCATTTCAAAAATTCATTCGCAATATCAATCGCGGCGTTCATGTAGCCTCCGCCATTCCCTTGCAAGTCGAAAATCAGGTGTTTCATCCCTTGGGAACGTAATTCTTTCATTGCCGCCATAAACTCATCGTAAGAAGTAGCGGCAAAACGGCTCAATTTAATATAACCAACTTCATTATTAATCATATACGATGCATCCAAACTGTGGATGGGAATTTTATCCCGGGTAATCTTAAAAACCAGCAGGTTGGGATTGTTTCCGCGTTTAATTTTCACGGTTACAACCGTTCCTTTCTGGCCTCGGAGACGCGACATAATATCCGTATTTTTCATGCCGACTCCGGCAATAATCGTATCGTTAACCACAATAATACGGTCGCCGGCCATGATTCCCACTTTCTCGGAGGGGCCGCCCGGAATAACCTGCACAATATATAACGTGTCGGTAAGCATATTGAATTGAACGCCGATGCCATCGAAATTGCCT
Source organism: Dysgonamonadaceae bacterium (assembly GCA_031276105.1). Lineage (GTDB taxonomy): Bacteria > Bacteroidota > Bacteroidia > Bacteroidales > Azobacteroidaceae > Azobacteroides. The sequence continues at coordinate 560 of JAISNS010000273.1, read as the reverse complement.
TGCAAAGGCTCGTTCATCTCCTTCACTTCCTGTGGAGTGAGATAGTTGGAATGTGGGTCTAACTTTTCCAATAAACCGATAATAGCGTCTTCCGCCAGTTTATTCTTGTTAATGGTGTCGACATACAGGTTTTCGATGGCCGATAAAGCTGTATTGACTTTTAATGCAGGAAGATCCATTTGTCGCTGTCCATACGAACAGGCAAACAGGCAGGTGGATAAAAAACCGATTAATACCAAATGTTTCATTTTCATTCTATTTATTTTAAGTAAATTATGGATTGTAATTCTCAGGTATAAAAAATTTTCCCCTTGAAGTTTATCCGAATTTTGTAATATGACGCGCGAAGGTACAATAAAAATAAGATTTTCCGCCTAAAAAATATTGAAAATAGTTTAAAAGTAAACAAGTAAACAAGTAAACGAGTAAACGAGTTCCCCCTTGTCATTGCGGGCTTGACCCCATAGCCGTCAGGTTAGCGAGTAAGAACCTCATTTTCACCTAATTTTATTTAACAAAACCACCTCAGTAGCAATGGATAAGCACATCATTCACACCGA
>JAISNS010000299.1 GCA_031276105.1 Dysgonamonadaceae bacterium | reverse complement strand
AATTAATTGATATTCAGCCTGTGTCCCCGCAGGGACTCGAACCCTGGACCCAATGATTAAGAGTCATTTGCTCTACCAACTGAGCTACGGAGACTTTTTTTCAAACCGGTTGCGAAGATACGATTATCTCCTCAAAACTCCAAATAATACAGTGAAAAAGTGAAAAAATCAAATTATTTCGATGTCTTCGCTTTTTATCCACCCCACGTTGCCGTCGGCTGTTTCAATTTCTTTCCAGTTGCCTAACTGATTTTTTATTTTCACTTTAGCGCCTTCGTGCAGGATAAACAAATCCGTACCGCTATTATCGGGCGAACTTTTGATATTCACGGTTGCCGCAAAGACGATAGCTGTTTTCCGGTCAATGAATTTTTTCTTTTGGTTGTATGCGAATACATTTGTCAGGATGACCAGCGTCAATAATACAAGACCGCTGTAAAATCCTAACTTTTTGATAAAGAGTTTGCGTGTGAAGAAAAACAAAACCAGCGATCCGATGAAAAGAATGAAACAGACAAAGGCGATTTCACTCCACCGGTTGGTATTACACAAATTCAAAACGGCATTGTACCGGTCGACTAAGAAAAATTCGCCTACCGGTTCGATTTTATCAACGGTTTTCAGTTTAGCTATTTCCAAATTGAAACGGATGTCTTCATCACCCGGCGATAAAAGAAGCGCCCGTTCGTAGTATAATATAGACGGCGCAATTTTATTGATGCGGTAATAACAGTTTCCGATATTGTAGCAGGCGTCGGCCGATAAACCGTATTCTTCGACCGCTTGCTGATAAAGATCGATCGCTTGCGTAAATTCGCCTTTGGTATAGGCCTCGTTCGCCTGTTGAACAATGTCCTGAGACGAAACGCCGATAACGCCGGTAAATAAGAACAGGAAAGTATTGAAAAACTTTTTGAACGGATCGAATATATTTAATTGCTTCATGTGTAAAACCTCCTCGTTTTTATTTTTTGATTGTATTTTCCATTTTATTAATCGCATTTACCGTCGAATGATACAATTCATCCATGGCGCCGTGCCCCTGCGCGGGTGCAAAACGGGCAAATTCGGCCGTATTCAGGATTTCCCTGAACTGGAAAATCAAATCGTCTTTGGCGCCGTATTTAGTCAATTCCGCTTCAACATTGTCTTTGGTTAAAGAAGAAACCGGAATACTCAACTTATCGCTCAGATAGCCCCAAACCGCTTTGAGTATTTCATCGTAAAACGATTCCCGCCGGTCTTCTTTCAAATATTTATTGGCCGTTTTAAGCCTTTGCGTAGCAACTTTATTGGCTTTCCTCGTGCGAGTCAGGGCTATATTCGCATTTTGTTTGACTAAATTTCTGAAATAAAAGAAGAATGCGATAAACAGGACGGAGGGGATCAGATAGATCAGCCAATAAGTCGGCGACCCGAACAGAAATTCTTTTTTCAGGAAAGTGAATGTGCCCGTTTTGATATGGCGAATATCCTGTCCCAAATAACGGATGTCTTCTTTGTTCGTACCGTTAATCACGGTTGGGTTGACTGTACCTCCTTCGCCCGGTTCTACTTGTAAATGATATTCTTCGGTAGCAAGCGTTTTGTAGGTTCCCGATTTCAAATCGAAATAAGAGAACTGTACTTTGGGGATGGTGAAATTGCCGGCATAACGCGGGATGGCGTAATATTCGATGATTTTGTTTCCCGTTACCCCTGACGTGGAAACCCGTGTATTGACATCTACTTTGGGGTCGAAAACATCGAAATCGGCAGGAAACACGATTTCCGGGTTTTTGACTAACTTGATATTTCCGCTGCCCGAAATAGTTACTTTAATCGTTACGGCGTCGTTGGCTTTCAGTTTGGTGGAACTGATAGAAGACGTCATTTTATAATCGCCCACCGCGCCGCTGAACGAAGCCGGTTTGCCGGATGGAAGCGCTTTGACGTCAACCGTAACGGGCGACGAACTTAAGGTCTTTTTTACATTCTGATAGGAATCAAAAAAATCGTCGAAAAAGCTGCGCACCCGCTGACGGGCAACCCGCATTCTTATGTTCGCGTCGAATTTGCCCGAACCGATCGTGATTTTACCGGAACGTTGCGGATACAAAACGGTTTGTTTCAGCACAAAAGTATGGTAGTTTCGTCCGTTATAGTTTTCGAGACGCATTTGATTATTGGCGGGCTGTTCGATTTCCTGAGCGATGAATCCTTCAAATTCGGGGAATTTAATATTGTCAAATCCGGTAATGTCAACGAGGCTGTATAATTTGAAGGTAACTAAGAATCCTTCATTTTCATAGACGGATGATTTGGAAACGTGCATCCGGACAAATAATTCCGAGCCTTCAATTGTTCCCGGGTTTCCGGGTTGAGCGCCCGATTCCTGACTCCGGTTGTTTTGATTGGCTGCTGCCGCGGCATTTGTTTGATCGGGCGGAAGTACTTTAACCGTGATTTCGTTCGATTTGTACTCGCTGTTCCCTACTTTAATGCTTGCAGGAGGAATGGTATAGTTTCCTTCCTGTTTAGCCATAAAAACGCAAGTATAAGTTAAATTTAACTGGGTAGATTCATTACCGTTAATATGCTGAGTAGATAAGCTTCGTGTAGAAAGGGTCGGGCCAAACAATAAATCCAGTCCATTTACATCAGGCACACGAATATCTGTTCCCATTTCTCCGCCGGTTGTCAGGATATATCTTACTTGAAATTGTTGATTGGCGACAACCGCATTATTGCTGATTCCTTTGAACGAAACATTTTGAGAAAACGCTTCTCCTGTTCCAAGGAAAAATACTGCCAATAAAAAAACTACCTTCCTCATATTATTCCTAATTATTATGATGTATTACCAATTTTTATCCGTTCTTTTTCGCTGTAATTGCTTCATTTGTTGTTCCTTCACTTTTTCTTGCGTATTTTTTTCATCTTGCAGTAGAGCGTCCAAAATTTGATCGGCATTTTGTTTGCTCATTTCGTTTGGATTTTGCTGCTGCTGTTGTTGATCTTGCTGTTGCTGCTGTTGATCTTGTTGTTGCTGTTGATCCTTTTGCTGATCCTGCTGTTGCTCTTTTTGTTGATCCTGATTCTGCTGATCCTGATTTTGATCTTGGTTTTGCTGGTCTTGCAACAGTTTTTGCGCCAGCGCTAAGTTGTAACGGGTTTCATCGTCCTGCGGATTGATGCGTAACGCTTGTTTATAGGCTTCGATGCTTTTGGCATAATCTTTCGCCGACATGAATACATTGCCGGTATTGTGCCAAGCCAATGCTGTTTTTTTCTTATCGGTTCCATTGTCGATCGCCGCGCGGTACTGTTCCAGCGCTTCCTGCCCTTTTTCTTGCTTGTAGAGGGCATTCCCTAAATTGTAGGCGGCGTTGGCGGAACGAGCATTTTCTTCCAACGCTTTCCGGTAATTGATTTCCGCTTCGGTATATTTTTCCTGTTTGTACTCTTTATTTCCGTTACGGATGTTTTCACGCACTTGTTTTTGGGAAAAAGCCGGCGAGGAAAGTAAGAGGAGAAATAGAAGAATATAACCCCGGAATCTCCTGAAATTATTTTTCATAATTCTATATTGCATTTATTTTGTTTTTTTGAATGAATCAATTGGTTGAAAACAATTTGATTTTACCGTATATCTTGTTTTTTCTGTCTAATATAAAAAATTCCAGAACTAAAAGGAGCAGCAAAATCCATGCCGGGATTTGGTACTTTTCATCGTAAGATGAATAGACTTTGCTTTCTACTTCCGATTTGGTTTTTTTGTCCAATTCGCTTTGCAAAACTTTCAAGGCATTGTTTGTATTGTCTGTTTGTACGTAAATACCTTTTCCGGCGATGGCAATTTGCTTGGCCGTTTCTTCATTTAAACGGGTGATGACCATGTTTCCGTCTTTGTCTTTGAAGAATCCGTTGGTTCCGGGTACCGGAATCGGCGAACCTTTCGATGAACCTATTCCCAGCACATTGACCGTAACTCCTTTTTTAACTGCTTCTTCGGCTGCTCCTACGGAATTGTCTTCGTGGTCTTCGGCGTCGGTAATCAGGATGATGGTTTTTTCCGAACTTTCGTTGGGCGAAAACGACCGGAGCGCCAAGTTAATCGCCGATCCGATAACCGTTCCCTGCGCCGGAACCATTGCCGGATTGATCGAAGACAAAAACATCTTGGCCGATACATAATCGGCCGTAATAGGTAATTGAATGTAAGCGTCTCCCGCAAAAACGATTAATCCGATTTTGTCGTTGTTCAGATTATCTACTAATTTGGATAAAATTTGCTTGGCCTTTTCCAATCTTGTAGGCTGTATATCGTTGGCCAACATGGAGTTGGAAACGTCGAGGCAAACCATTACTTCGATACCTTTGCGCTTGACGCTCTCCAATTTGGAGCCGAATTGCGGCCCGGCAACAACAAGCGTAAATAAACCCACGGAAGCCCATAACAGCCAAAATTTCAAATACTGCTTTTTTAGGGAAACTTCTGGCATCAAACGCCTGATTGTATTCATGTTTCCGAACTTTTTCAACGCCCTTTTCTTTTGATTCATCGAATAGATGAAAAGTACCGGCAACACAAGCAATAACAGCAATAAATATAAATATTCCGGATGTTCGAATCTAAACATAAGATTAATTCTTAATTCGTTATGGTATATTTTTTAGAATAGTGTATCGCAGCAAAATTTCGAATAAGAAAAAGAGCAGTCCTGCTAACGCAAAGAACGCATATTCTTCCTGTTTTTTGCTGTATTCCTGAACGCTCATTTTTGTTTTTTCCATTTGGTCGATTTCGGTATATATTTCTTTCAGGGCCTTGTTGTTGGTTGCCCGAAAATATAAACCGCCGGTAATTTGCGCAATTTGTGTCAGCACATTTTCGTCGATTTCAACCGGAATGTTTTGATAACGGACGCCTGTCGCGGTAGGGTAAGGGTAAGGGGCTTCTCCTTTTGTACCGACGCCCACGGTGTAAACGCGGATTCCGTATGCTTTAGCGATTTCGGCTGCCGTAACCGGCGCTACTTCTCCGCGATTGTTAGTTCCGTCGGTTAAGAGGATAATTACCTTGGATATGGCCTGACTGTCTTTCAAGCGGCTAACGGAAGTGGCCAAACCGTGCCCGATGGCGGTACCGTCTTCAATCATGTTGCAATGAATATCTTTCAACAAGTTCAACAGGACGGTATGGTCGGTTGTGAGCGGACATTGAGTGAAACTTTCTCCCGCAAAGATTACCAGGCCGATGTTGTCGGTCGGACGGCCATTGATAAACGAGGCCGCTACGTCTTTTGCCGCTTCTATCCGGTTGGGACGTAAATCTTCGGCCAGCATGGAGGTGGATATATCCAGCGAGAGGACAATGTCGATTCCTTCGGTCGTGGATGTATTCCAACTGTTGGTGGTTTGCGGCCTTGCCAAAGCGACGACAAGGAGAGTGAAGGCAATGATCCGGAAAACAAAAGGCAGATGTCGCAGATACATCCGGAGGCTTTTGGGCGCTTTTTCAAATCCGGAGGAGGAAGATAAGCGGAGGCTTGCCTTCATCGAACGTTGCTTCCAAATATACCATCCGATCATTGGGATGAGCAGGAGAAGCAGCAGAAAATATAGTGGATTTGCAAAAATCATATTTACAGATTAAATTATGAATTACTATTTTCGGTACTGTTGTTATTTTCTTCTTTTTCAGGTATCTCTTCTATTTTGGTGCTGTTAATGAAGAGATAAGCGTTCATCATGCTCAACTCGTTTTCGTCCGGAAGCGGTTGGTATTTGGCAAATTTAACGAAATCGGCCAGTAACAGAATTTGTTTCAACGGGTTGAAAACCGGATTCGCATCGCCGACTTCTTTCAGTTTGTCCAAGATTTCTCCCGACGTTTGTTCCATAGCCGGAATAGAAAATCGCCTTTCCATGTAAACTCTCAACGTATCGGTTATTTCGGAATGATATTCTTTTGTTCGTCCCTGTTGCCATAATTTTTGCGCTTTTATTTCGTCCAGTTTCCTGATTGCGATTACGTGGGGCGGAAGTATGATTTCGGCTTTTTTAAATGGGATCAATGATTTTTTCGTTTTTAAACGGTAAATCAAGTATGCGATTCCGCCGAGCAAACACAAACCCAATAAAGGGTAGAGGATATACCCAATATAATCCGACAATACAAATTCCGGATCGGCAACGTCTTTAATATCATAAAATTGTTGAGATTCCGTATCTACCGGAAGCGTAGAAACTTTCAACGCTAATTCGTTGGAGTAAGCAGTATCGTTTCCGGCTATCAACCGGAACGGGGGCATCAGATACAAAGCCGAATCGAATGAGGTAACCATGAAATCGTATTTCAATTGTATCCGGTTGTTACCAATATCAATTGTATCGATTTTAGATGTTTCGATCACTTCTATTCCTTTGATTATCGTATCTGCCGGCAACGGAAGCTGCAAGGGAGAATCTTTCGCGGCGGCGATTTCGAGACGAATTTTTGTCTGTTCGCCGATCAATATCTGCGTTGAGTCGATCGTGGCTTTAATAACAGCGTTTTGTGCTGAAACCGGAAGCCCGTATAACGAGAATAAACATAAATTGAAGCACAGAATCTGTATTTTTTTGTTCATTGTTAATCAACTGCGTTTATTAAATAAACTAATCAATGCTTTTACATAATCATCGCTTGTACCGATAGAAACCGAATCGACACGACTTTTTTGGAAAGCGTTGTTCATTTCGGTTTGACGTTTTTCCCACCAATGCCTGTATCCGGCTCTTACTTTGGCGACTGAAGTATCGATCCATTGTTCGGTTCCACTTTCCGCATCTTTGATTTTTACTAATCCGATGGGAGGAATTTCCGTTTCGCGGGAGTCATAAACCTGTATCGCAACCATGTCGTGTTTATTATTGGCAATGGTTAAGGCATGTTCGTATTTGTCGCCGGTTATATAATCCGAGATTACAAAGGCGGTACAACGTTTTTTTATTGCGTTGGTCAGGTATTTCAGTACCACAGAGATATTCGTTTGCCTGTTCTGCGGTTGGAAATCGATCAGTTCGCGGATAATGTAGAGGATATGTTTTTTCCCTTTCTGAGGCGGGATAAATTTTTCGATTTTGTCGGAGAAAAAGATAACGCCGATTTTATCGTTGTTTTGTATTGCCGAAAAAGCCAAAGTAGCCGCTATTTCGGTAATCATATCCTGCTTCATTATTTCGTTGGAACCGAAATTACGGCTTCCCGAAACGTCGATCAGCAACATTACCGTCAATTCCCGTTCTTCTTCAAAGACCTTAATATACGGTTTTGAATAACGGGCGGTTACGTTCCAGTCAATATCGCGGATATCGTCGCCGTATTCATATTCTCTCACTTCCGAGAAAGCCATTCCCCGCCCTTTGAAAGCGGAGTGGTACTGACCGGCAAAGATATTCCGTGACAGGCCGCGGGATTTAATTTCTATCTGTCGTACTTTCTTTAAAAGTTCGCTTGTTTCCATAAAAAAGAACTAAAAACTAAAAACTAAGAACTAAAAACTAAGAACTAAAAGTTGGCTTACGCCGCATTGCGCTAACTTTTAGTTTTTAGTTTTTAACTTTTAGTTTTTCAAGGGACTTCCACTTTGTTTAATATTTCGCTGATGATTTCTTCCGGGCTTAAGTTATTGGCTTCAGCTTCATAACTCAGGCCGATTCGGTGACGCATAACGTCGAAGCATACCGCGCGGATGTCTTCCGGGATGACATAGCCTCTGCGTTTGATAAACGCATAAGCGCGGGCGGCTAAGGCTAAGTTGATGGAGGCACGCGGAGAAGCGCCGAAAGAAATCATTTCCTGCAAGTTAGACAGTCCGTGTTCTTGCGGGAAACGGGTGGCAAATACAATATCGACGATGTATTTTTCGATTTTTTCGTCCAAATAAACTTCATGAACGATTTTACGCGCTTCCAAAATTTCTGCTTTATTGATAACCGGACGGACGCTTATTTTATCGTTACTGATATTTTGACGGATAATGAGTTTTTCTTCTTCCTTTTTAGGATAATTGATGATGACTTTCAGCATGAAGCGGTCTACTTGCGCTTCGGGAAGAGGGTAAGTTCCTTCCTGTTCGATAGGATTTTGGGTAGCCATTACCAGAAAAGGTTCCGGCAGTTGGTAGGTACGGTCGCTAATCGTAACTTGCCGTTCCTGCATGGCTTCCAGCAGAGCGCTTTGCACTTTGGCCGGGGCGCGGTTGATTTCATCGGCCAGCACGAAATTGGCAAAGATGGGGCCTTTTTTAACCAGAAATTCTTCGGTTTTTTGGCTGTAAATCATGGTGCCGATAACGTCGGCGGGAAGTAAGTCGGGCGTAAACTGTATCCGATTGTATTTAGCATCAATCAGCGATGCCAATGTTTTGATCGCTAATGTTTTTGCCAACCCGGGCACTCCTTCCAGCAAAATGTGTCCGTCCGATAAAAGGCCGATTAGTAACGATTCGACCAGATGTTTCTGTCCGACGATTACTTGATCCATTCCCTTGGTAATTCGGGAAACAAATTCGCTTTTACTTTCAATCTTTTCGTTTAATTCACGAATATCTACTATTTGACTCATAAAAGAATTTATTATTTGTTTTTTGATTAATAAACTTATTTTCTTAAATTGACTTTCAACAATTGACTTTCAATTTTTACGGATACAAAAGTAGAAATGTTTCATTTCTATTGAAAGAATTTTCGAGTTAAGAATAATTAATTAACCATATAAGGTTTAAAAACTAATTCCTTGCTTGCATTTGATCTGCTTTTTCAGTTGCTTTTCTGACGGAAGCCGCATCATTTTTATTGATATTGTATTTTTGAGGCGGCGGAATCGTTAGTTGGGTTCCCACCGGAAGATCATTGGGATTCTTCAGTATCTGTCTATTTTCTTCATAGATATAAATCCAGAAGCATTTATTTCCGTACTCGTTTAGAGCCAGCGTGGTTAATGTTTGTCCATACCGGATGGTTATGATTTTCCCGTTTCCGGATATTTGATTGCCGGATAGGGATTTATTTTCCGCCGGTTTATTCCTCGCCGGTTTATTTTCCGCCGGTTTATTTCCCGAAGCCGTATTATCCGGTAATCCGACCAAGTGTTCGCCATATTTGCTTTTCAATACGTTCAGTAAAGAATCTTCGCTTGGAGTGAGCGTAATCTTTTTTTCCCTTATCTTGTCCGCATCCACATCGTTGCCGGCATCCTTATTTTCTGCATTTTCTACCGAAGAAACAGGGGGAACAGACTCTCCCATAACGCCTGGATTTTGATAGAGGCGGTAAAAGATAAAAACAACGATAAGTATAATCGCTAAGTAAGTGGGCACAACCAACCATCCGGGATATCGTAATTTACGTTTTCCATGCTTATAGATCGTATAGTTTTCACGTACAGGGGCATTTGGCAAGAAGGGCCTTTCACCTGCCGGAACAATGGGCGCCGGCGGCGCTTCTATTTGCGGTTCCCTTCGCCATTCCGACGGTTCCGGTACGGGCGGAGTTTCTATTTGTGGTTCAGCAAATTCCGGCATCGACGGTATTTCTATTTGCGGTTCTACCGATTCCGGTATGAGTGATATTTCTATTTGAGGTTCTTCCGGTTCCGGGATTGATGGTATCTCTACCGGAACATTTATTTCTCCGATTATTTCGTTGAAGTCGCGGGTCAGGTTGAATGTGACTTCATTGGGTCTTTCTATTTCCGGTTCAACGGGTATATATTCCTCATTGATATCTTCTTCGGCAAAAATATCGTCATCCGCTTCGTCAACATCATTTATTTCGGCAACATCATTCACTTCGTCAATTTCATCGGTATCGTCATTCAAATCAAGGATAAAATCGCCATCCTGCGTGCCGGTATCATTTTCATTTTCTTCATTCGGAGTGAAGAGGATCGTATCTTTTTCCGTTTCAGGTTCTTCTAAAATCAGTTCAAAATCGGCATCATCATTATCTTCAAGATTATCCGCTAATTCATCGTTTTCCTGCATGTCTATTTCTTCGGAAAATGTAATTACTTCATCGGAATCAACAATTGAGTCATCTTCGTTTAATTCTAATGGGACAAACAGGGAAAACGGTTCGTTAATTGCTTGGGCTAACGCATTTTCTGCCGAAAAGCTAACTTTATAGTGCGCCGGGATAAGTACTCGCTCTCCCGTGACAACGTCAATACTTTCTCTGTCGTTTACCCGTGAAAGTTTGAAGGTTCCTAAATTTTTCACTTTTATTAATCGATCGTTCAAAAGCGCCTCGTGCATCGTTTCGAAACATTCTTTGAGGAATGTTTCGGCTTCTTTTTTGGTGATAGTTGACTTTTGAGTCAAAAGAACGATTAATTCCTGTAAATTTATCTTTTCATTCATATTTTAATCCTTTCAGTTTTTCTTTTAGTGTGGGAGAAGTTTTGAATTTTACGACTAATTTGGGAGGAACCATTACTCTTTTTCCTGTGTTAGGGTTAACACATACTCTTTCCTCTCTTTTTTTAATTTCAAGATTTCCTAAATTAAGCAGCGAAACCGTATTGTTTTTCGTGAGTTCCTCTGTAATTATGGAGACCATGTCTTCCACTCTTTTTTCCACATCCGCTTTCGGCAAGTGGAGTTTTTTTGACAACGTGTTTATTAATCCTGCTGAATTCATATTTTTTTAACTACATTACCTGACAAATCAAAAAATTGTGTTCCCGTGATTGCAACCGGATAAAAACGGCCGGTTACTAATTTTTGTGTTTTAGCGATTAGGACTTCCGGATCGATTTCCGGCGAATCGTATTCTGTTCGACCGATGTAATAAGCGGTTTCTTCCCTGTCGATAATCACCTTGAATGTTTTACCCACTTTATTTTCATTTATTTCCTGCGCTATTTGCTCCTGAATCGCCATCAAGCGGTTGAGGCGTTTTTCTTTTGTTTCTTCACTTACCGTATCCCCGTAATGGCGATTGGAGTAGGTTCCTTCCTCGTCGGAATAGGCAAAAGCGCCCAAGCGTTCGAAACGCATTTTTTTCACAAAATCTTCCAAATCGGCAAAATCTTCGTCGGTTTCGCCGGGGTGTCCGACCATCAGCGTGGTTCGTAAGTGGATGTCCGGCACTTCTTCCCTGATTTTGTGCAACAGGTCGATGGTTTCTTCCCGCGAAATATTTCGGCGCATGAGCCGGAGCATGGAGTTGCTGCTGTGTTGCAAGGCTATGTCCAGATAGTTGCAGACATTTTCCCTTTCCCGCATCACCTGTAATAAGTCCGTCGGAAACAGGGCCGGGTAGGCATAGTGTAAACGTATCCATTCTACACCTGGAATGTCGGCAATCCGCTCTACTAACTCGGCGATATTGAATTTTTTATATAAATCTTTCCCGTAATAAGTCAAATCCTGAGCAATGAATTGAAATTCTTTTACGCCCTGTTTAACTAAGTATTTCACTTCATTTTCGATGGTTTCGATACTTTGCGAGCGGTATTTTCCGGTGATGGCCGGAATGGAACAGTAGGCACAGGTACGGTTGCATCCTTCGGCGATTTTTACATACGAATAATGCGACGGGGTAGTGAGCAGGCGTTCGTTCGCCAGTTCCTTATAATAGGATTTTCCCAAATCGGAAATCAGTTCTTTCCAGTTGAATTTTCCATAAAATTTATCTACTTCGGGAATCAGTTGTTTCAATTCTTCGAGATAGCGCTGGGAAAGGCATCCCATGACGAACAGTTTCTTTATTTTGTTCCGTTTACGGGCGTCGGCATATTGGAGAATCATGTTGACGGATTCTTCTTTGGCGTCGTTGATAAACCCGCAGGTATTGATAACCACGACGTCTCCTTTCGTTTCACCCGAATCGTGGGTAACGGAATAACCGTTAGCGGCGAACTGACGCATCAGCAATTCGGAATCGACTAAGTTTTTGGAACAACCCATTGTAATGATATCTACTTTATTTTTTAACATTATTATTTTTTACTGTTGTCACCGAATAAAGAATCGACAAATTCTTTTTTCCTGAAAATTTGCAAATCTTCCAGTCCTTCTCCAATGCCGATGTATTTGACCGGGATTTGGAACTGGTCGGAGATTCCGATTACGACGCCGCCTTTGGCCGTGCCGTCTAATTTGGTGATCGCCAAAGCGGTTATTTCGGTTGCTTTGGAAAATTCTTTTGCCTGATTGTATGCGTTTTGTCCGGTTGAACCGTCCAGAACCAGCAAGACTTCGTGGGGGGCGTCGGGGAGGAGTTTTTTCATTACGTTTTTGATTTTGGTTAATTCGTTCATCAGATTGACTTTGTTGTGAAGGCGACCGGCTGTGTCGATGATTACGACTTCGGCGTCGTTGGTGATCGCAGAAGCAAGCGTGTCGTAAGCCACCGAAGCGGGATCGGAGCCCATTTTTTGTTTTACGATGTTGACGTTTACCCGTTCACTCCAGATGGTTAACTGCTCGACGGCTGCTGCGCGAAACGTGTCGGCGGCGCCAAGGAAGACTTTTTTCCCCGTTTTTTTGAAATGATAAGCTAACTTTCCGATGGTCGTTGTTTTACCCACTCCGTTTACGCCTACGACCATGATGACGTAAGGTTTTTTTCCTTCGGGAATTTCAAAATCTTCCAGTTCTTCCACGTCGTTATCAGCCAACATTCCGGCAATTTCTTCGCGCAATACCGAAGTCAACTCGTTGGTATCGACGTATTTTTCTTTGGCTATTCTTTTTTCGATTCTTTCGATGATTTTTAACGTTGTTTCGACGCCTACGTCGGAAGTTACCAATACTTCTTCCAGATTATCCAGAATTTCATCATCTATCTTTGCCTTTCCGGAAATTACACGCGAAATTTTAGAAAAAACATTTTCTTTCGTCTTGGATAATCCTTTTTCTAAATTTTCTTTTTTGTCTTTGGAAAAAATATTGAAAACACTCATATTGAGAATTATAAATTATGAATTATTGTACAAAAGTTGATTGTCCGCTTCATTATAAATTGGTGCAAAGATATAAAAAAAGACTCAAAAAAATTCCTTCTATGTAAAATATTTTCAGTTTGCTATTGTTATTACCCTTGCCCCGTCGTCCTGTTCTTCGATTGTTACGAAAACAGTAAGGTCGGGCAGGAGGGATTCGATTTTTTCCGGCCATTCGATGAAACAGCAGTCGCCGCTGTCGAAATAATCGGGAGCGCCCATGTCGATCGCTTCCTGTGCGGAGCCGATCCGGTAAAAATCGAAATGGTAAATCAAGCGTCCGGTTTTTTCCAGCCGGTATTCGTTGACAATGGCAAAGGTAGGACTGTTAATGACTTCCGTAACTCCCAAGGCTTCGCAAAGGGCCTTGATAAATGTAGTTTTACCGGAACCCATCCGTCCGGTAAAAGCAAATACGGTGCGGTCGTTCATTTGCCGGATAAATTCTTGCGCAGCCGCAGGAAGCGATTCTATGTTTTCTATTCGGATCGAATACATTTA
>JAISNS010000293.1 GCA_031276105.1 Dysgonamonadaceae bacterium | reverse complement strand
CGCGTCATGCCTCGAAGAAGTGAGGCTCAATTGATGGTAATTCGTCCCGAACGGGAGGAATTGGGTGCAAATGTAAGGGTTTTGATTGTAGCGTGCAAGGGTTTGGGTGATTTTTTTTTGTTAAAAGGAATAGATTCTGAATAATCTGCCTGTAATGAGCATCTTTTTCGCAGTTTCCCGCCTAAAAAAGATGCTCCTTGTACTGAATTATTTATCCCACACAACCGCTTTTGTAACGTTGACTTTTCCGTTAACGACCGATTGAACTAAAAATACGCCCAATGGCAAATCCGTATCATACCGATAATCGCCCGAAGAAAGGATTTGGCCGTTCAGCCATGAAGAAACGCGACGTCCGCCAAGGTCGAATACCGATAACGAAACAGTCGCTTTCTTCGTTAACGACAAATGGAGACTTATCCCGGAGCCGGTGTTTCGCAGGCTTATTTCCGGTTTTTTATTCTCCGTTGCTTTTATTCCGGTTGCGACGTCCGTGACTTTCAGCGCTTGCGTGAATTTTTCCTGCGTGAATTTAAATAAACCGCTCTTCTTGGTTCCCAACCAGATAGCGCCTTTCGAATCAACATTCAAGCATAAAACAAAATCTTGATTGGTCGGATCGGCTTCTTCCAACAGGGGAGTTTCATACGAAGTGAAGTTCTCGCCGTCGAAGCGAACCAGGTATTTGCCGATGGCCAGCCATAGATTACCGGAAGCATCGCTTTTTACATCGTAAATGCAGTTTCCCGGAATAGCGGAATTGGCTGTATTGTAGGACGTAAACGTTCTGCCGTCGTATTTCACCAACCCGTTAGCGGTGGCCAGCCATTGGTTATTCTCACCGTCGAACTCAATGGCATGAACGGATGCGGTTATTTCCGGAAATGCCTGAATTTCAGTCCCTGTAAATTGAGCGAACTTCCATTCCGGCGACGAACCGCCCAGCCACAAAACGCCGTTCCTGTCGAATTTCAAGTCGTAAATAAACCAGTAAGCGGCAATGGCGCTCAGGGGAGTTGTCCACGATTGCCATTCTTCCCCGTCGAATTTGTTCAGGAACATCAGAGAACCGATCCATTTATTGTTCTCATTATCAATGGCGATGGAGGTGCAATACTGGTCGGTGGGAAGTCCCGAATTGGAACTTGAGTAAACGGAACTGTTCGTTCCGTCGAATCTCGCAATTCCGCCAAACTGGGTTGTCACCCAAAGATTGCCGTCGCTGTCTTTGGCCATGTTCCGCAGGTGATTGTCCGGCCAACCGGCGTTATCCCGGTTATACAGAGCCGTTTCTTCCGTTTCCGTGTTCAGTTTCAGAAGTCCGCTGTTGGTGGCTACCCAAAGGTAGTCGCCATCGTCCAGTATCCGCGCAATCATTTCTTTGCCGGAATAACTCGCCCATTCGCCGGATTGTGCCAATGCAACAACCGGGGAGAGCATCCAAAGGGCAATCAGCATTGCCTGTTTCCAATTGGTAATCATTCGTGTGTTCATAAATTGTTATTTTATTATTATGTTTTTTGTTATTTTATTATTGCGGGAATGAAAGTTTGCCAAATAAATACCCGCACTCCATGCGGAAACATCCATCTTATGGTTTCCTTTTGAAAGGCGGCTTTTCGTTACCAGGCGCCCGCTTACATCCCGGATTTCAACAAAATCAAATCCGGCCTCGTTGGTAAAATACACAAAATCCCCGGCCGGATTGGGATAAACAGTTATCCCGCCGGATATTTTACCGCTTGCAGGGATGGCGGTTGTATGATTTAAATCCAGTTCGTAAATACCTTCACAGCGTGTATAAAGAATAAGTTTATCCTGATATTTTGCCATATCCGGAACCCCTCCACAATCTTTTCCCATGTTTTCCATATAATAGAGTTGCCAACTGTCGCCGGCGTCTATGGAGCGGTAAACATAAATGGTATCGTTATTTTTTATGGATGAGCCGCTTGCATAAACGGTATCCGGATTTTTTTCATCGAAAATGATACTGTGAAAATATAAATACCGGTCAGGAAAGATTGCCGGATGCCATGTCCGTCCCCTGTCCGTTGATTGAGTCATTCTTCCTTCTCCTGCCGAAACCAGTATATCCGGATTGACCGGATGAAAAGCAATGCTATGGGTACAGTTATTGTCTTCCAATTCGCTGTTTATCCAGGTTAAACCGCCGTCGAATGAAGTTTGCACGTAAGACGAGAAAAATTCCGTTTCGCCCGAATAACAGATCATCAGGCTGTCGGCGGGATGGAAAGCGACAAACCGGTCCTGGTATCCTCCGATAAAGGAGTTCAGGTTTTTCCATGTACGACCGAAATCCTCCGATTTCGAAATACCGTAGTTAGCATGTAAAATCAGGATGGAATGGGGATTTTGTTTGTTTTGGGCAATCCGGTAGGGATAATTATATCTTTCACTTGCAAAGAAATGAGGGGATGTATAATTGATAAACGACCGGCCGTTATCGCTTGAAAGCAAAAGCAGGCTGTCGCGTGATTTCGGAAGGATTGCCAGCAGTTTGTCCCCGTTTTTCACAAACTCGGTAACCGGAATATCTTTCAGGGCAAACGGTTCCCAAATCGTATCAGCCGTTACGGTTAAATCTTTTCGGTAAATCCCTGTGTTCGTGCATACGTAAACATAACTGTCTATTACCCTGCATTTAGGACGAAACTGACTGTAAATGGCATCATTGGGCGGCGTTGTTACTGTTTGTTTCAGTCCGATATAATGCAATTGCCCCCAACAGTAAAGCGGGAGGAGAGTGCAAAACAACATCAGGACTGTTTTCCGATTTCTTTTCATTTTTTTCGCCTGTTTTATCCGGAAGCACACCGGATCGTTTTTATTGTTAACGTAATCAAGACGGAAGATAGTATCTTCCGCCTTGATTACGTTTTCATTTTCCCTTTTTGCTTATTGTTTAATGAATTTCTTTGTATCGATTCTTATACCGTCCACGGTTAAAGAAATACGGTAAACACCGGGTGGCAACGAGGAAATATCAATAGTTGTTTCGCCCGTATTACCGGCAACGTTATAAACGGATGTTCCCCCCGTGGCCAATAACGGGCTGATTTGAAGTTGGCTGTTGACTGCCGCCGGTAAGCTAAACCTCACGGATATTCGGTCGTTTGCCGGATTGGGGGCAATGCTTTCTATTTTTCCGGAAAAACGGGTTTCTTCTTCCGTATCGCCGGCAACAGCGCTTCTTGGTCTTGGCGCCGGAGTATTTATTACGGCTGTATAAGCATCCGCAAGTCCATAACCATACGTACTGTTCCACGTCCCGTTTTCATATCCCGGATCGTAGGTTACGGAACCGATTTTCTTGGCGCTTTGTTCTATCACGTTGTTTACTTCCTGCGACGACAGACTGGGATTTTTCTGAAGAACAAGCGCCGCAATCCCCGCTACGTGCGGACAGGCCATAGAGGTGCCGGATTTACTTCCCGTACCGTTGTTTAATACGGTTGACAGTATATTGCTGCCGGGAGCGACCACATCCAGTCCGGCTCCACGATTGGAAAAAGCAGCCACTTGTCCGGTACTGGTAATAGCGCCGACAGCTATAATATACGGTCTGCAATTAGCCGGATAAGAAACACCTGAAGTATTGTAGTCATTACCTGCGGCAAAAAGGATAACCGTTCCGCGTCCGTTCCTGCCTAAATAAAAAGCCGAATCCAGGGCTTCCTCTATCACCTCGAATGGAACGCTCGACCCCCACGAATTGGACAGGATGTCCGCGCCGTTTTTCCACGCCCAATTGATGCCGTCCGCCCTTTTTATCCGGCTGTTGGCCGTCGAATACAGGGAGTTACTGATAGATATGAGTTTAGCTGCGGGGGCAACTCCGGCGATTTGAAGGTTGTTATTTCTAACCGCTGCGGCAATCCCGGCGCAGTGCGTAGCATGGTCTCCGAATATCTGGCTGGGTGATGTGCCGCTTTCCGAATCAAAACTTAACGGATAGATATTGGCCGCCAAATCCTGATGCGTCAGTTCGATGCCCTGATCCAGAATAGCTATTTTAATCCCGCTTCCCGTGGCATACGGCCAGGCCTGACAGACCGATACATCATAATCCGGATAAGACGTATTGTTGAGTCCCCATTGCTGACTGAAACTCGGATCATTGACACAGGCTAAATCGTTGGACATGAAATCCGGAGCGGCCGCGGCAAACAACTTGCTTTCGAATAAGAAATTGGCTGTTTCGAGTGTATTCTGCGGCGTTTGAGCGGTTGTCCGCAAGGTGTACCAGAGAGGCATGTAGGCGTTTCTTTCGACTATCTCCAGCCGTAATTTTTTAGCATATAATTCTAATTGGGTAATATCTTTTGCCTCCTTGAGTTTGATATACAAATAATTGGACAAGGCAATTTCTTTCCCTTCCCTGGTTTTGAAACAAGGCTGAACGCTTACAATATTTTTATTCCCTTCCAAACCGGAAATTAATGACTGATAAGACTTTGTGTCTGCAATGTCTTTCAATTCCAGAATTGAAATATTATACTTCGTATCGCCCACCGGTTTGGAAACAGCAGAGGTTTGAGAGAGTTGAAATTTCGCGCTCTTCACGGCTTTATCAGCTATGACTACGACTCTTTTCCGGTCAAGTTCGATGCCCACTTTCTTCCCTTTGTAATAATAAAAGGAGGATTGTGCATACAGGGATGTGAATCCGGAAAGGAATAAAATAATAAATAAAATTTTCGTTTTCATCATTACATATTCATTTAATTGTGATTTAGTTAACTACTATTTTTTTGACATTTACGTTGCCGTCCACCACGTGTTTAACCAGATAAATCCCTTTGGTTAAATAAGCGGAATAGTGATGGTTTCCGGCAGAAAGGGTATGCTCCTGTAACAGAGAGGCGACTTCTTCTCCGCGAAGATTAATCACCGAGAGTGAAATCCGGGCGCTTTTATCCAATGAGAAATCAATGGATATGCCGGAAGCATTAGAGGCGATATTGAATTTATCTTCGTTGCTGTAGCTGATACCGCTATCCGCACCCCTCACTCCTGACGACGAACGGAAGGCATTCTTCCTTCCCGCCAAAAGCGCCTTTACGTATTTTATCGTATTGGAAAGCGGGCTTCTGACAATACTTGCGCCGCTGTCTGTGCGTTTCAATTGCCGGTTGGATTCCCTGATTGATTTTAACAGGGACTGGTTTTGTACGTTATTGGTAAGCGTCAAATCTTCCACCGGCAAAACAGCAAACTGTTCCCCCTGATTCAATTTCTCATAGACAAGCGATACCGAACCCTGCACCGACCGGCAAAATGACAGTAAAGAATTGTATTGGGAATTTTTGAACTTGTAGGGATTGCTGAACACAATAGATGCCCATGTTGATTTCCATGCCGCAAACAGGGAATTAAAAGTATTGACGTCACTCGTGGAAATATTGGCTATATCGGCATTTATGAGGGATATTTCATCTTCGTCGAACCGGACATTTTCCAACACCGCTTTGCCGTCGGCGATGGCTTCCGCCAAAATACAGGCCGTTGAATTTGTTCCCCCCGTTCCGATGCGCCGGTAATATTTTACAATATTTCCATAACTGTCCCCTCTTAAAGCGTTTCTCGGATGAAAAGTCCTCATGTAATTGTTGGGTTTACTTTCCCAGTCATAGCCGTGAGCATAATCATCCGCACCTTTTTTTACGGATGCGTGGGTATAATCGTAATTACTTTCGGAGGTTCCGGTTGCCCACAAGTCAACAACGCTGTTCGCTGAGGTCGCACCCGTGCGGGTAAAAATTCCACATCCGTCGTATCGCGGGAAAAGGTAGAATAAATCAAAGGAAGCTAATGGATTATTCGGTACGTAATAATCAGAACTCGGACTGGGTGGCCACTCACTGTATTCGGTGATACCTCCCGACCAGCTAATGCTGTTGTAAACCGTGGACGCAGGCGCCGACTGGATCGCATCGTCGGCTTTCAAATTAGGGAAATAGGGTGTGATGGTACTGTTTTGACACTTTACATATATATCGCATTGTCCGGTCGGATTGTTTGAACCGAAAGAGGAAAGTAAAACGGCATAAACGGTATTTACATATTGTTTTTGTACCCTGGAATTAACTCCCCAATTGAAATCACTTGATGCTGTCCAGTCATCATTATAATAGACTGTTCTTCCGGGTATTCCCGGTCCCGATTCAATCCAAATTCTGGGGTCTCCCGTTGAATAGGCGGTAAATGTGTTATATACTTTCAAATTATCCTGTGTAACGCGAAATCCCGTACTGAAAATCGGCACATCCGGATAATAGTACATACCGTTGATATTTAATGTAGCTGTCGATTCGGTATGGTTATAATAAGGTCTCAGTCGCACATAATAATATCCGTCTGTGGGTATCGTAACGTTGACTGACGCCAGATAATAAGGTGACGAATAGGTATAGTTGCCTATCCATGAATGTGTTTCCGGTGCATTAACACTGAAAAACTCAATAAAATTCGGTACCGGACTGTTCGTCGTTATATACACCTGTTCTCCGGCATAAAAATAGACAGTGGTATAATAGGTATATTGAAACTGTATTCCTGTAAAATTAAAATAATTTCCCTCCGGACTTGGGTCTGTGGCTCTAAGGGAAGATGATACAAGGGAGTCGGATATAGAAACAGGCAAATCGCCTTGAAAGATTGGCCTTTTTAACTCTTCGTCACTTTTTGCCTTTGCTCTTGCCAGATATTCATCATACGCTGTAGAAGAAATAGCCGCTTTAGCGGCATCCGTCGAAAGGCGGACAAATTCAACATTGGCAATTTCAGGCGCCGTTGCTACGACGGAAACCGTATTTGTTCCTGCCCGTAACGATACTTTTGCGGATTTGTCCAGCCCGATACTTTGCCAGTTTCCTTTTGATGGGGTTATCGTGCCGACCGGCTTCCCATTGACCAGTACATCGTAGTGCGAATAGCTGCCATCACTTAGCATGGAGGGTATTAACCAGCAATTCAAACTGTACTTTCCGGCAACTCCGGCTTCCAATTCAAAACGGGTGTAACTCTTTTTCCCTATGACTTC
>JAISNS010000139.1 GCA_031276105.1 Dysgonamonadaceae bacterium | reverse complement strand
GTTATTTGAATCGTTTATTCAGTTCCTCTTCCGACAGGACGAAGAGAATGATTTTCCCGTCGGGAGTATAATTCGGCGAAGTAGAGGAAAAAAGTTTAGCGATTAACTCTTGCGATTCTTCCCGCGAAAGGTTTTTGCCGGGAGGAATCGCTGCTTTTTTTGCCAGCGCCAAGGCCAGCGTTTCCGAAATTTCTTCTTTGACTTCGCATCCGGTTTCCAAGGCTTTGTCTATCATTTCCTGCAATGTCTCGACCGGATTAATGTTTTCCAGACCGGAAGGTATTCCGTTGATAGAGTAAGCATTGTTTCCCAAATCGGCCAAATCGAAACCGATGCAGGTAAGATCGTCCAGTAAATAAGGAAGAACCGTTGCTTCTTTCGGATTGAATGTGATGATTTCGGGAAACAGGAGGCCTTGCGACATGCCTTGCTGTTGCTGCATCCGCTGCATGTACTGATCATACAGGATGCGGATATGCGCCCGGCGCCGGTTGATAAAAGTCAGTCCCGACTTAAGCGCAAGAATTAAGTATTTGCCTTTGTATTGAAACGTTTCGGACGGAGTGTCCATGTCGGGTATTTCCGCTTCTTTCGTTTCGAAAACGGGGCCGGAATAATTGCGCGTTTCATACAGTTTTTCCCAGTCCACATGCTTGTGAAATTGGTTATGTGTTTCCTTAAACGGATTATATCCCGGAGGAACTTGCACGCGCGGAGGTTCTACCGGCGGTCTTTTACTGTCGTAAACCGGCATGTCGATGGCGCCTTCCTGATCAAATTCCAAACTCGGAAGGGCAATGGCTTCTTTTACCGCAGTGGAGATGATTTGCCACATGGCCTGTTCGTTCTCGAATTTGATCTCCGTTTTGGTCGGGTGAATGTTAACGTCGATACTTGAAGGGTCTACCGTAAGGTAAATAAAGAAGTTCGGCATATCGCCCGACGGAATGAACGGCTCGAAAGCGATTGCAATCGCACGGACGAAGTAGGGATGCCGCATATAGCGCCCGTTGACAAAGAAATATTGGAAAGCGCCCCGTTTTTTACTCGATTCGGGCGTTCCGATAAATCCGGCGATATTGACCAGCGAAGTATTGACGTTTACTGGGATCAACTGTTGCGACAATTTCCTCCCCAATACATTGACAATCCGCTGCTTCAAGCCGGATGCCGGCAAATTGAATATTTCGTTGTCGTTGTGATTTAAGGAGAAAATAATTTGGGGATATACCAGGGTTATCCGCTCCAATTCGGTCAGGATATTTTTAAATTCCGTTTCGTTGGATTTCAGGAATTTCCTGCGGGCCGGTATATTGAAGAACAGGTTTTTAACCGAGAAGGAACTGCCGGGGCTGACGCTTACCATTTCCTGTTTGTCTAAGCGGGAAGCCGAAATCAGGATAAGCGTTCCTGTTTCGTCTTCTTTGCGGCGGGTTTTTAATTCCACCTGAGCAACTGAGGCAATGGAAGCGAGGGCTTCCCCCCTGAAACCCATCGTCCGGAGGGTGAAGAGGTCGTTTGCGGTAGCGATCTTGGAAGTAGCATGTCGTTCAAAAGCCATTCGGGCGTCGGTTTCCGACATGCCTTTTCCGTTATCAATCACTTGGATTAAGGTGCGCCCGGCGTCTTTGATGTATATCCGAATATGATCGGCGCCGGCATCTATTGCGTTTTCGACCAGTTCTTTTACAACAGAAGCCGGACGCTGAATCACTTCGCCGGCTGCTATCTGGTTGGCAATCGAATCGGGCAATAAGTGAATAATATCCATGTTCTAAAGCTTTGCCCGCAGTTTTTCGATCATATCTTTGGTCATTCGTTCCAAGTCGTAATGGGGTTGCCAGCCCCATTCTTCCCGTGCGCAGGAATCGTCCAAGCGGTTAGGCCACGAATCGGCAATACTTTGTTTCAACGGATCTATTTCGTAAGTCATTTTGAAATCCGGGCAATGTTGCCGGATGCTTTGGTAGAGTATTTCAGGATCAAAACTCATCGAAGTTACATTGAACGAATTACGGTGAATCAATTTCGACGGGTCGGCTTCCATGATATGGATAGCCGCGTCCAACGCATCGGGCATGTACATCATGTCCATGAATGTGCCGGATTTGATCGGACAGGTAAACGGTTCGCCCTGTACCGCGTTGTAGAAAATTTCGACGGCGTAATCGGTGGTGCCTCCTCCGGGTAAAGTCATCGACGAAATGATTCCCGGAAAACGTACCGAACGGGTATCTACTTTCCAGCGGCTGTAATAGTAGTCGCCGACTAATTCGCCCAGTACTTTTGTTATTCCATAAATCGTATTCGGGCGTTGAATCGTATCTTGCGGGGTATTGTCTTTCGGGGTATTCGGGCCGAAAGCGCCGATAGAACTCGGAGTGAAAACCGCGCATTTGTATTCTTTCGCCACATCGAGGCAATTAAACAAACTGCCGGTGCCGACGTCCCAACCCAATTGAGGATATTTTTCGGCCGTGGCAGACAAGATGGCAACCAGATTGTAAATGGTGTCGATGTTGTATTTTTTGACGGCTCCGGCGATTTGTTCGATATGTAAAGCATTGATTTCCACAGTAGGCCCTGCATCGAAAAAGCCTTCGGGATAAGGCGGGGTATAAAATCCGCAAACGACATTGTCTTGTCCGTAGATCGAGCGCAGACGCACGCTCAGTTCAGACCCTATTTGGCCGGTACTTCCAACGATTAATATCTTTTTCATCCGATGATATTTAGTTCTTTTCCGATTTTGATAAACGCCTGTATGCACTTGTCCAACTGCTCTTTTTGGTGAGCGGCAGACAGTTGCAGGCGGATGCGGGCTTGTCCTTTGGGAACTACCGGATAGTAAAATCCCGTCACATAAATCTCTTCTTCGAGTAAGCGGCGAGCCATATCCTGCGACAATTTTGCGTCGTACAGCATGACTGCGCAGATGGCCGATTGCGTGGGTTTGATGTCGAATCCTGCCTGTTTCATTTTTTCGACAAAATAAGCTGTATTTTCGTGCAACCGGTTTTGGAGTGTATTGGAATTTTCCAGATAATTGAATGTATAGATGCCCGCGCCGACCACAGCCGGAGGTAACGAATTGGAAAAGAGATACGGACGCGAACGCTGGCGAAGCAGGGCGATAATTTCCTTCTTGCCGGTAGTGAATCCGCCGATAGCGCCTCCGAAGGCTTTTCCCAAGGTGCCGGTGATGATTTCTATTTGTCCGCGCAGGTTGAATTTCTCCGTAGTTCCGCGGCCGGTTTCTCCGACTACGCCTGCCGAATGTGATTCATCGACCATGATCAGGGCATTGTATTTTACTGCGAGTGCGTGTATTTTATCCAACGGGGCCACGTTTCCGTCCATCGAGAAAACGCCGTCGGTAACGATCAGGCGGAAGCGTTGTGCTTGCGCTGCTTGCAATTGTTTTTCCAGATCGTCCATATCTGCGTTGGCATACCGGTAACGGACGGCTTTGCAGAGGCGCACGCCGTCGATGATTGAGGCATGATTCAAGGCATCCGAAATGATTGCGTCGTTCTCGTTCAGCAGCGGTTCGAATACGCCGCCATTGGCGTCGAAACAGGCGGCATACAAAATGGCGTCTTCCGTTCCGAAAAAGCGGGCGATAGCGGCTTCCAACTGTTTGTGCAAGTCTTGCGTGCCGCAAATAAAACGGACGGACGACATGCCGTAACCGTGACTGTCCATCGCGCTTTTGGCTGCTTCGATCAAACCCGGGTTGTCGGATAAGCCCAAGTAATTGTTCGCGCAAAAGTTGAGCGCTTCCCGCCCCGATTGAAGTTTGATGGACGCCGATTGCGGGGAAACAATGAGCCGTTCTTCCTTATATAATCCGGCCGATTGGATGGCGTCCAGTTCTTTCACCAAGTATTCCTGAAATTTTTGATAGGTTTGCATACGTATATAAACTAAAAATTAAAAATTAAAAACTAAAAGTTATTATTATCTCATGTTACGCAACATCAGGAACCCCTTTTCCCTCTGTCATTGCGGGCCAAGCCCGCAATGACAACTTCTCTCAAAATAATGCTGCGTAACATGAATTATTATCTTTTCCGGTTTCTTTTTTGTTGTTCTCTCAGCATGGCTTGTTGTTTTCTTTGCGCTTCTTCCAATCGCGCCATGAATCCTGATTTTTTCTTTGCCGGTTTCGCCTTGCTTTTATTGGCTTCCAGCTTGGCTAATAATTTTTCTTCGTTCAAGAAAAAGCGGAAAGCAATGGTTTGAACAACAGTTATCAACGTTGATATGAAATAGTAATAGTTCAATCCGGCAGGGTAGGAGTTCAGGAAAACCAGCATGAAAACGGGCATGATATACATCATGGTTTTCATTCCGGGCATTTGTTCCTGTCCGGTATTGGTTTGTTCCATATTGTATTTGGTATAAATAACATTGACGATGCTCATCAAGAGACAGAAAAGACTGATATGGTTGCCGAAATAAGGCGATACGATCGGGATGTAGGCATCCCATTGAATGATAGCGTCGTAGGTAGATAAATCGTTAGCCCAAAGGAAACTTTGGTGCCTCAGTTCGATAGCGGACGGAAAAAACATGAACAAAGCCAGCAGGAAGGGCATTTGCAGGATCATCGGCATACAGCCGGCCATCGGGTTGACGCCTACTTGCCGGTAGAGTTCCATGTTTTTTTGTTGCCGGGTCATGGCATTTTCTTTGCCGGGATACTTGGCGGCTATCTGTTCGGTTTGCGGACGCAAAACCCGCATCTTGGCCGACGACATAAACGATTTGTAAGTCAACGGGAAAAGCGCCGATTTAATGATCAGCGTCAGCAGGAAAATGGCTAATCCCAAACTGCCGCACCAGCCGGTCAGCCAGTCAAAAATAGGAATGATTACCCACTTGTTGACGTGCCGGAATAGGCTCCATCCTAACGGCACCAGTTTTTCCAGTTCAAGGTTTTGCCCTTCAAATTTGGTTTTATCATAATTCTTTAACAAGGAATAATCGTTCGGCCCGAAGTAATAATTGAATTTGATTCCTTCCGCCGAATGATAGCTAAAAGGAACGCTTGTTGAGGCCGTATATTTTTTGAGATAAAGGCCGTCGGTGAAATACTCGGATTCCAGTTTGGTTGATTCAAAACTTTCTTTGGCAATCAGGACGGAAGAAAAGAACTGGTCTTTATAGCCGATCCATTTGATTTTGTTGGCGATATTCTTGACGTCGTCTTTGCTGTCGCGCAATTGCTCCACGTCGTCCGAAAGATATTTGTAAGCCAGGTAAGCATATCGGTCTTCATATTTTCGTCCTTTTTCCTGCTGGCGGATTTTTTGCGTCCAGCGGAAATCCAGCGTTCGCATAACCGGTGAGAGTTCGGTTTCGAGATTTTTGCTGATAATTTCGAAGTCAACCATGTAATCGTCCGGATGCAGGGTATAGATCAAATCCAAAGAAGCGGTATCGTTTGCGGTGAGGCGCAACGTTGCTTGCAACTCGGACTGCCGAACCACTTCAAAATAGAAGTCCGAAGTATTCAGCACCCGGTTATTGGCGGTGATAAGTGTGATGTCGAAAGACGATTCGTCGCCGTCGAAAAGCGTCAAAGGCTCCTGACGGTAATCGGAATAATTCTTCAAGCGGGCGGAATAAATCCGGGCGCCTTTGGATGTCAGGTCGATTTTAAGGAAGTTGTTTTCGAGGGTAATCAGTTGTTCTTCCCCCTCGGTAGCCTGAGCGAAATTTCCGTAAGCGTTCTGCCGTTCCTGTTGGCGAACGGAATCAGGGATATTTTCAGTCCCCGGTTGTTGTATTTGCGCTTGCGCTTCAATGATTTGCCGGTTGATAACTTCCTGTGTGACGGCGGCAATCGAATCATTGTATCGTTTTTGGGCTTCGATTTGTTCGGGGGTTGGGCGATTCAGATAGTAGAATCCAATAAAGACGAGAATAATCAGTATAAAACCGGTAATTGCATTTTTATCCATATAGTTTTTTAATTAATATTCCTAATTCATATAATCGCCGCTTCGATAAAACTCATAAATAATGGATTGGGACGAACGACGGTGCTGTTGTATTCGGGATGGAATTGCGTTCCCAGATACCATTTAAGTTTAGGTATTTCGATTATTTCCGTTAATCCGGTACCGGGATTGATTCCTGTGAATTTCATACCGGCGTCTTCGAATAGCTTTTTATAATCGTTGTTAAATTCAAACCGGTGTCGATGACGTTCCTGCACCCGGTCGCTTTGGTATGCCCGGTGAGCGATCGAACCTTCTTCGAGGTCGCAATCGTAAGCCCCGAGACGCATGGAACCGCCCATGACGGTGAGGTTTTTTTGCGCTTCCATCAAGTCGATGACTTTATGAGGCGTATCCCGATCCATTTCCGTAGAATTAGCTCCGGTCAGTTTCAGCACGTTCCGGGCAAATTCGATGACCATACATTGCATACCGAGACAGACGCCGAAGGTAGGTTTATTGTTTTCGCGGGCGTATTTCAGCGCCGTGTATTTTCCTTCGATTCCGCGTTGACCAAATCCGGGAGCGACCAGCACGCCGTCCATACCGCCTAAAAGTTCGGCGACATTTTCTTCATTCACCCTTTCCGAATGAAAGAAATGCAAATCCAGTTTGCGTTTATGGTAAGTGGCGGCTTGCAGCAGGGATTCGTTGATGGATTTATAAGCGTCGGGCAGTTCGACGTATTTGCCGACAAGTCCTATTTTAACGGTTTCTTCCGCTGTTTTCATGTTTTGGAGAAAGCCTTTCCAGTGGGTCAAATCCAGTTCTTTGTCAATGGGAACGTCCATTTTACGTAAAACGATTTTATCCATTTCCTGTTGAGCCAGAATGAGGGGAACCTCATAAATACTCGGAACATCGTAGGACTGGATAACCGAGTCTTCCGCCACATTGCAAAACAGGGCTACTTTGTGGCAAATGTTTTCGGAAAGTTCCTTTTCCGTTCGGAGCACCAGAATGTTGGGTTGTATTCCCTGTTCCTGAAGCGATTTGACGGAATGTTGAGTCGGTTTGGTTTTCACTTCTTTGGCGGCGGCGATATAAGGCACATAGGTCAGATGGATACAAAGGCAGTCTTTGCCCAGTTCCCAGCGCAATTGCCTGACGCTTTCGATGTAAGGCAGGGATTCGATGTCGCCGACGGTTCCGCCGATTTCGGTAATAACGAAGTCGTAATTGCCTGTATTTCCGAGAATCATGATGTTCCGTTTGATTTCGTCCGTGATATGGGGCACTACCTGTACGGTTTTGCCCAAGAAATCGCCCCGGCGTTCCATATCAATTACGTTTTGATAAATACGGCCGGTGGTAATGTTGTTTGCCTTCGTTGTAGGCGTATTTAAGAAACGTTCGTAATGTCCCAAATCAAGGTCTGCCTCATGGCCGTCGACGGTTACATAACATTCGCCGTGTTCGTAGGGATTCAGTGTGCCGGGATCGATGTTGATATAGGGATCAAATTTTTGAATGGTTACTTTGTAGCCTCTGGCTTGCAAAAGTTTACCTAACGATGAGGAAACGATTCCTTTACCCAAAGAAGAAACCACTCCGCCGGTAACGAAAATATACTTTGTCTTAATCAC
>JAISNS010000031.1 GCA_031276105.1 Dysgonamonadaceae bacterium | reverse complement strand
AGCAACCTGACCGGAACGTTTGAAAACAACGGTCGTCTGGCTTTCAAAATGTATTATTACGGTTCGGAACGCGGATTGCCCGGCGCCGCTATTTATTATATGGACTACAGCGGCGAACGCCTGAAAGACCGAAACGCTTTCGCGCAAGTTCGCTACGAACAGCCGCTAAATGAAAAGATTGATTTCATGGCTCATGCGAAAGTCAATTTCTCAACGATTGATTATACCGACGTCCAAAACTTTTATCCCGGCGGGGAAAAAGAATCTCATTATGAACAACGGGAATATTACCTGAACACAACGGTTTTATATCAATTGTCAAGACATTTATCTTTCTCGTGGGCAAACGATGGGATTGCCGGTAATTTCCGGAGCAATCTTCCGAACAATGTTTTTCCATCGCGAATCGCTTGGCTGAGCGCTTTGTCCGGCCAATATGAAGCGGCTATTTTTACTCTGACGGCTAAATTACTGTACACGGCCATCGACGATCGCGCGAAAATCGGAAATGCGCCGGCTGATTACAGTCATTTCTCACCGTATCTGAGTTTTTCGGTTCATCCGCTCAAAAATATTCCCCTTCGTTTACGCGGATTTTATAAAAATTCATTCCGGATGCCCACCTTCGGCGATTTGTATTACTCCATCCGGCCGACACTCAACTTGAAGCCTGAAAACGCTCATCAATACAATGCCGGCCTGACATTCGCCGCTTCCGGCAACCGGTTATTTTCCCTTATTTCCTTTAGCGGAGATTTATACCGCTACCGGATTGAAAACAAAATCGTAGCTATTCCCAAAAGCAGCCTGTTTTCACAATCCATACAAAACTATGGAAAGGTGGAAACAACAGGAGTGGATATGAGTTTGAAGATACACCTGCAAACCGGAAAGCGGTTGTTATGGAAAATCAATGGAACTTATACTTACCAAAAGGTTTTGGATAAAACCGACCCGAACACGGGAATCTACAATCAACAAATTCCTTATACGCCCTGCCATACGGCGTCGGGATATATCCGGTTGGAAACACCTTGGATAAACTTCAATTATACATTATTATACAGTGGAAAAAGATATTACGAGCGTGTCAACCGGCGGGAATTTCAAATGAATGCTTTTACCGAGCAGGGAATTGCTTTGACGAAAAACATGCGCCGAAAAAATGTTTCGTACATCCTCAAAGCCGAATGTGCAAACTTATTCAACGTCCCATACGAAGTGGTTCGATCGTATCCGATGCCCGGACGATCGTTTCGCTTCGGAATCAATCTCAACTATTAATCATTATAATAATATAAAATCCAAATGAAAAAAAGAATCGATCTGTTAAACGTATTTTTTATTTATTCCGTTTTTATCGCCGTTTTTACCGCTTGTGAAAGTACCGATCCGGAGCCTGCTCCGGGCATTGAATTTTCCTCATCCGGCGTATTTATCTTAAATCAGGGGAGTTTCGGCAAAAACAATGCCGGTATATCTTACTATGATTTTGAATCGGGGAAAACAAGTTTTGATATAATGAACGGTGCTTTGGGCGATAACGCGCAAGACATGCTTATTTATGGACGTAAACTGTATGTTACCGTTTCGGGATCCGGTTATATTTTAATCCTGAATTTAAATACCCGTGAAGCAAAGCAACTGAAGTTAAAAGACGACGAGCAAAAAGACCGGCAACCGCGCTATTTAACTTCGTATGAAGGAAAAATTTATGCCACCACTTACGACGGATATGTTGTCCGCTTAGACACAACTTCCTTACAGATAACCGGTATAGTCCAAGTCGGAAACAACCCCGAAGGAATTGCTGCCGTCGGCGGTAAACTCTATGTGGCCAACAGTGGCGGTATGCAGGTACCTCCCGACAGTACGCTTTCTGTTGTAGATATTGCCGGTTTCAGCGAAACGAAGAAAATAACCGTAGGGCTGAATCCGTTCATCGTTAAAGCTGATAGCTATGGCGACGTGTATCTTACTTATCAGGGAAATTTTACCGACAAACCGGGCGGTTTTCAGCGCATTGATACAAACACGGATGACGTTTTCGACATGGATGCTTCCGCCAATCACAGTTTTACGATTGACGGCGATTTACTTTATTTTTATAGAACGGACTACGGCAAGAATACCGCCTTCGGCATATTTGATGTAAAAACGGAAACATTAACTTCCAATCCGATTATATCGGATGGAACAAAAATCACTACCGCCTATGGAATTGGCGTTGATCCGGTTACCAAAGACGTATATATTTCCGATACGGATTATTCCGCACCCGGAACAGTGACGATTTTCGGCGCCGGCGGCACGAAAAAGAAAACGTTAAACGTGGGAATCAACGCCTGTCAATTTGCATTTCATCGTTCCCTGTGAAAGCAATTAGTTATATCTTTTTACTCGCCTGCCTCGTCTTTTCCTGCCGGAAACAGGAGGCAGGCGTTGCCACGTCAAGCACACTTGTTCATGCTTCGGACAGTGTCCGTCACGCCGGCCTTTTCCGCATCGAAACGCACGAAGATTATACGCTGGCCATCGTTCACAATCCTTGGGAGAAAGAAAAAGTCCTGCAACGGTACGTCTTAATTCCCAAAACGGCTGCCCTGCCCGCTTCGCTGCCGGAAGGCGTTTTGATTCGCACGCCGTTGGCGCGAACCGTCAGTTACGGCGCGGTGCAATGCAGTTTCTTCGGCG
>JAISNS010000215.1 GCA_031276105.1 Dysgonamonadaceae bacterium | reverse complement strand
GGGGGTTATTCACAGGGTACGCCTACCGGCGTTACTGGGGGAAGAGGCTACGTTTACCCCCGGATAAATCCGGGGGTTATTCACAGGCTACGCCTACCGGCGTACCGCAATGCGACAATCTTCCGAACACGAATAGGTTGCAACCCCTTGTTATAAAAATCCGCGATCATCCGCTTAATCCGTGTTATCCGCGTTCCATTGTGCCGCGCTTTGCGTAATTCATAATTTATAATTTATAACTCATAATTCGGAAATTTAATCGTACCTTTGCGGCTTCATTTTTACTATAACAACAAGCATTATAATTTCTATGACTCAATCGCAAATTGATTTTTATAATTCTCTCCCCGACGAGAAGAAACAGATATTGAAATTGGCGGCTTTCCAAGCGGTCGACTTTCTGGAGGGCGACATCGCTCAATTATTAACCAATCCACAAATAAAAAAGCAACGGTTGATTAAAAGCGTTCTGGAGGATGCGATTAAACAACAATTATTCTATCTCTCAAAGGATTGGAGAGCAAAATATCAGGTAGAAATTGATTTCATGCTCTACATCTATCCGGAACTGACTGATTTTGAACGATATTGGAAAACACCCGGCAGGGAGATCCTTAATCTTTATATTTATAATACGAACCACGAACTGAAAGATATTCGCAATTGCCTCTACACCCTCCTCCACAAGCAAGCGGAATATAAAAACTATGAAAAACAACTGTTACTTTCTCTTTCTTTGTATGGCTTGGAATTTTACAGCCGATTGATTCGGGATGAAAAATACGAAAAATACCTGAGCTTAATTGATGATAATTTGATACAAAAGGCGTTATTCTTTACGATCAATGAAACCATTTTTAATGTAAATTCACTGACCGAAACTTGTCGCTTTTTTGAACGGGTCGAACACCTGTCGAAATATGAGAAACTCGCCGAAAGGACCGGTATTCGGTCGGCGGTCGATTTTTTCTCCGGACGCTTCAACGAGATTGATCCGAAAAGTCAAGACGAACAGCAATTGTTTTATCAGGCAGTACGGGAAATAATTGCCGGAAATAAAAAAGAAGCTTCTGAGTGGTTCGAAAAAGGATTAAAAATACAACGAAGAGAACAGCGAGGAATACCGCTGCCGACAACTCCGTATTTAGCTTTCTATTATCTGATTACACTGATGAGTATGGACGAAGCGGGAACGCTTGCCCTACAAAAAATAAGCCTCTGGATGGAAAAACCGCCTGCCTCAAACCAACTCGTTTTGTTGTATTTGTTTGAAGCGGCTGTCAATAACGCGTTGAACAAGAAAGGAACAATCGCAGAAAAGTTGAGCGATCTGCTATCGAATATCGCCAATAAAGAGGTCAATATACTTTCGTTATTAAGCCTTTTATCGCTCTATTTGGCAAGGAAAAATCCCCCGCTCAGCTATTCGGATTCCATTTTCGGAATTGCGGAAAAAACGTATCTTTCCGGTTATCTGTTAATTGCTTACGAGGCAGCTTATATCGCTCGTGAGTGGTTGGGAGATGAACGTTCAAAAGAATTGTTCCGTAAAATTGCCGCCGAACTTCCCTATCAGCCGGTTTTGTCGCAACTCTCCTTTCAGGAAGAATGGGAAAAATCGCTGAATCTGCTGCTGGGTTTGAAATCTGCCGCCCAGAAAACGACCCCGAACGGCGAAAACAAAGTCCGAGTCGTCTATTATTTCAATCCCAAACACAACTATATTCAGCCGGTACTGCAAACCCGGCAAGTCAAAGGCTGGTCAACCGGCCGAAATATCGCACTGAAAACCCTTTTTGAAGGAAAAGCGCAGGGAATGACTCCGCAGGACTTCCGGATAGCGCAAACCGTTAAATATTCCCGCGACTATTATTACAGCGATCAATACTCGTTCGACAAAGACATTTTCCCCGCCTTAATCGGCCATCCTTACATCTTTTTGGCCAACAGCAACGATATTCCCATCGAATTTGTTGCCGCACAACCCATTATTAGCGTCGTCAAGTCAAAGAACGGATATCTCCTTTCTTCCGATGTGGAAGATTATTCCGAAAAAATAATCGTGCAAAAAGAAACAAATACCCGCTACAAAATATATGCACTGACGCCGCAACAGAAACAGATTTTGCAAGTCATCACCGATCAACAGATTGTCGTTCCCGAATCGGGAAAAGAAAAGTTAATCGCTCTTCTCGGAACGTTCAGCGCGCAAGGCATGGACGTTCATTCCGATTTGCTGGCCTCGGAAAGCGCCCGGACAACCGTCAAGGAAACGCCCACCGATTCCCGCATCCGCGTGCAACTCCTGCCGTTCGGCGACGGACTGAAAGCCGAATTATTCGTCAAACCGTTCGGAACGCATCCCCCTTACTGCAAACCTGGGAAAGGCGGAAAGGTATTGATTGCCAATGAAAATGACGTTCAGTTGCAGGTAAAACGCAACTTGAAAGCCGAATCGGACAACGAACGGCAGCTGATGGATGATATTCAAAGTTTGGAAAGTCTTTCGATTACAAACGACTTGATTGCTTTCGACGACCCGCTGGATTCCCTTCACCTGCTGGATATTTTATCCGGACATACAGACGCCTGCGTCGTCGAATGGCCGGAAGGCGAACGATACAAAATACGGGGAACCGCCAATTTCGGCCAGTTGCACCTGAGAGTGAAAAGCCATTTGAACTGGTTTGATTTGCAGGGCGAACTCCGGCTGAACGAAGAAACCGTTATTTCTCTCCAACAACTGCTTACGCTGACTGCCTCCGGACACAACCGATTTATTGAGCTAAGCTCCGGCGAATTTATCGCCCTGAGCCGCGACTTGAAGAAACAGTTAGACGCTCTGCGTTTATATACAACGACTTCCAAGAAAGATGAAATTCAATTGAATAAATTTGCGTCGGTCGCGTTGGACGATTTCTTTGGAAATGTGCCGAATTTGAAAGCCGACAAGTCGTGGAAACAATTCCGGGAACGCCTCAACAACCATCCGGGCGAAATAGCTGTTCCGGCTACCTTGCAGGCCGAACTCCGCAATTATCAGGAAGAAGGCTTCCGATGGATGGCTTATTTGGCGGAATGGGAAGGCGGCGCCTGCTTGGCCGACGACATGGGTTTGGGAAAAACCGTCCAAACGCTGGCGCTGCTTTTGCATCGCGCCGCCGCCGGCCCCGCCTTAGTCGACTGTCCGGTATCGGTTGTCGGAAACTGGATAAGCGAAGTCGAACGATTCGCTCCGACCTTGCGCGTCAAAACCTTAGGCAACAGCACAAACAACCGGCAGGAGATTGTCCGCACACTCGAAGCCGGCGATCTGCTGATCACTTCTTACGGATTGCTTCAATCGGAAGAGCAACTGCTCGGCGAACCGTCGTTTGCCACCGCCGTACTCGACGAGGCTCACGCCATCAAAAACTACGCAACCAAGACGTCCAAAGCCAGTATGCAACTGAAAGCGGCTTTCCGGATTGTGCTGACCGGTACGCCCATACAAAATCACTTGGGCGAAGTGTGGAACTTGTTCAACTTTACGAACCCCGGTTTGCTGGGCAGTTTGCAGCATTTTACCGACACATTCATCAAATCGGACGACGAAAAGACGCGCAAATACCTGAAAAAACTGATTACGCCGTTTATCCTCCGCCGTACCAAGTCGTCCGTATTAGACGAATTGCCGCCGAAAACCGAAATCGTGAAAAAAATACAGCTTTCCAACGAGGAAATGGCTTTCTACGAGGCCTTGCGCCGGCAGGCCATCGCCAACTTAACGGGAAGCGATACGTCGGGAAGCGCAAAGCCTATACAGGCGCTGGCGGAAATCACCAAACTGCGTCAAGCCAGTTGCAACCCGCTGTTGATCGACAAAGACATTCATATCCCCTCGTCCAAACTGGCTGCTTTCCTCGAAATAGTGAGCGAATTGAAAGAAAACAAACACCGCGCGCTCGTGTTCAGTCAGTTCGTTTCGCATCTTTCCATCGTCAGGAAAGCCTTAGACGAACAGGGCGTTACCTATCAGTACCTCGACGGCTCGTCGTCGATGCCCGACCGGGAAAAAAGCGTTCGCAAATTCCAGAACGGTGAAGGCGATCTTTTCCTCATCAGCCTGAAAGCCGGAGGTTTGGGACTGAACCTCACGGCCGCCGACTTCGTCATCCACCTCGACCCGTGGTGGAATCCGGCTGTCGAAGATCAGGCGTCCGACCGCGCTCACCGCATCGGACAAACCCGTCCGGTTACCGTGTATCGTCTGGTGGCCGAAAACACAATCGAGGAGAAAATCATTCAACTTCATCACACCAAGCGCGATTTGGCGGAATCCCTGCTCGAAGGCAGCGACCGGTCGGCCCGCCTGTCGATCAACGAACTGATTGCTTTGATAAAAGATCGGGATTAACCGTTATACTTTACCATGAAAAACTTTTTAGGTAAAGCGACAATTTCGGGATATTTGAAGTTTTTAACATCCGGGTAATTGCAATATAATCCGGCAGCCTGAATATCTCGCCAAAAAATGCTACCTTTGTCGCTCGTTTTTAATAATCGTTGAACAATGAACATAAAAAAAGCCGAATTTGTAGTCAGTAACACCGATCCCGGAAAATGTCCCGGCGACGGGCGACCGGAATACGCATTTATTGGCCGTTCCAACGTAGGAAAATCGTCCCTGATTAACATGCTGACCGGTAGAAAAGGCTTGGCGCTGACTTCCTCTACCCCCGGAAAAACGCAACTGATCAATCATTTCCTGATTAACGACGAATGGTATCTGGTCGATTTGCCGGGTTACGGTTATGCACGGCGGGGAAAGAGTGGCCGCGAAAAAATCCGCGAAATCATCGGCGCTTATCTGGATGAACGCGAAGCGTTGACCAATCTTTTTGTTTTGCTGGATTGCCGGCTCGAACCGCAGAAAATTGATCTGGAATTTATCGATCAATTGGGCGAAAACGGTATCCCTTTTGCGATTATTTTTACGAAGATCGACAAGATTTCCCAAAGCAAACTGAAAGAAAATGTGGACAACTACAAAGCCCGTTTGTTGGAAACATGGGAAGAACTTCCGCCCGTTTTCTGTACTTCGGCGGAACATAAAAAGGGCAAAGACGAAATTTTGGATTATATCGAAAAAATAAATAAGAAGTTATGAATTAATATGAGTGATGAGTTGTTCGCCGAACGATTCATCACTCATAATTCATCACTCATAACTATAAAACGTATGAATTGGTTTGAATGTAGAGTTTCTTACGAAAAAACAATGGAAAATGGGGTTCTGAAGAAAGTAACCGAACCTTATTTGGTAGACGCCCTTTCGTTTACGGAAGCGGAAGCGCGGATCATTGAAGAAATTAAGCCGTATATATCGGGCGAATTTACGATCGCCGATATTAAACGCGCGCGCATCAGTGAATTATTTTTTAATGAGTTGGGCGACCGTTATTACCGGATAAAAGTCTATTTCATCACCTTGGACGAAAAAAGTGGCGCGGAAAAGAAGACAGCCGTTCAAATGCTGGCGCAGGCCTCAACCCTCAAAGAAGCCATTGCCGTATTGGAAGAAGGAATGAAAGGAAGCATGGCGGATTATACGATTGCTTCGGTCGTTGAAACCCTGATTATGGACGTTTTCCCTTTCTCCGCCGATGCAAAAACAGCGACAGAAAAACCGGAAGAATGAGTATTTCCGCCCGATTGAATCGCTTAAAAAACGAATTGCCCGAAAACATTCGCTTAGTTGCCGTTTCCAAATTTCATCCCGAAACGGCGATTCAAGAGGCTTATGACTCCGGTCAGCGGATTTTCGGCGAAAGTCGCGTGCAGGAATTGCTACCCAAATACGAACACTTGCCGAAAGACGTCGAATGGCATTTCATCGGGCATTTGCAACTGAACAAGGTGAAGCAGATTGCCCCTTTCATCGATACCATTCACAGTATAGACAGCGTAAAACTCTTGTCGGAAGTGAATAAAGAAGCCGCCAAATTTAACCGCCAAATAAACGTTTTGCTTCAAATTCACATTGCTCAGGAAGAACATAAATTCGGATTTTCTTTCGATGAAGTCGAAGAATTATTGAAAACAGGCGTTTTTGCAACTTTTCCCTATCTGCACTTGTCGGGACTGATGGGAATGGCTACTTTTACCGATGAAAAGGAACAAATCCGCCAAGAATTTCACGGTTTAAATGTTTTTTTCCAACAGATGAAAGCCGCTTATTTTCCTTCCGGCGCATCTTTCCACGAATTATCCATGGGAATGACGGACGATTATCCGATTGCTCTGGAAGAAGGCGCTACGATTGTCCGCATCGGATCGAAAATCTTTGGCCCACGAGGAAAGTGGACAGAGGAAAAATCTGTTGAATAACAATATATAATTATTTGAATTTTGAATGATTATCAAAGCATGGCCGATATTTTGCGGATTTTGGCAAGGCGACTTGCAAGGTCTTTATCTTGCCGCACAATCTGCATATTGTATTTCAACTGCATTCGCATAAGCAAATCGGCATTTATTCCCAATGCCGCTTCAAACAGCATTGCCGTATTGGCGGTAAGTGGTCGCCGTTCGTTAAGCATATCGTTCAATGCGGTGTATGGAATACCCATTTGTTTTGCCAAAAAACTTTGTGAGATTTTGCGATATTCAATTTCCTCTTTCAGCAATTCGCCCGGATGCGTTGGGCAAAATCCATATCCTAAATTACTCATAATTTATTTATAATGATTTGACAATTCTAAAATATTACACACCGTTACAATCGTTTCCGATTCTACCTTGTTTGTTGTGAACTCAATGCGATATTGGTCGTTTAAGCGTATGGATGAAATCCCTTTTTTGTCGCCTTTCAAGACTTCATAATGAAGGGCATGAATTGGGTATAAATCCTCAACGCCTGCAGCATCTTCAAGGGTTTCAATGCGCAATTTGTATCGCTTTATTACTTCCGGTTGAAAGCGGTGTTTTTTATCCGCTGTTTTGCCGTTGTAATAGAGATCGGATAAGTATTCTTTTTCAAAATGAATTTCCATATCGCTGATTTGTTCGTGGCAAAGGTAAGTATATTTTTAATATACACAAAAAAAGTGTAGATTGAAAAACTAAAAGTGGCGTGATGCGCGGCAAATTACTCGTCACTCGCTACTCGTAACGCTATTGATGAGGTCGGGTAGGGGAGTGGCTGCATCAATCCAATGAATTTTGAATCCGCGCCGTTCCATTCCTCGAAACCACGTCATTTGGCGTTTGGCAAATTGATGGATGGCGATTTCCAATTGATCGTACATTTCCCTGTAACTCAATTTCCCGATTAAATGGAGGGTAAGGTATTTATATTCGAGTCCGTAATAAATCAGCTCTTCCGCAGAAATGCCCGATTCCATCAGCGATTTTACCTCATCCAACATGCCTTCTTCCAAGCGGGATTTCAGGCGGCGGCTTATTTTTTCTCTTCGCAATTCCCGGCTGACGTCCATGCCGATTATCAAACTCTCTATCGGTTCGTACTCCCGTATTTCCGGTTCTTGCCGGAGATAATATTCTTCGATTTCAATTGCGC
Organism: Dysgonamonadaceae bacterium; assembly: GCA_031276105.1. Taxonomy (GTDB): domain Bacteria; phylum Bacteroidota; class Bacteroidia; order Bacteroidales; family Azobacteroidaceae; genus Azobacteroides. Next base: position 4,036 of record JAISNS010000215.1, on the reverse strand, counting down.
GTATCGCCCGTTGGCAGGAATCTGTTTCCGTTTTATTGTGCGGCTTTTTGTAGGATTGAAGAATTTTTTCCAATTCATCGATATTTTTTCCTTTCAGGCTTTCCCTTAATGCCGGATTTTCCGGAACGTCTAAAAGTTTGTATCCTTTCAAGACCGATTCGATATACAGGCCGGTTCCACCGCATAAAATGGGTAATTTTCCCCGTGTTTTGATGTCTGTGAAAACCTTGTGGAAATCGTGTTGAAAGCGGAAAACATTATACTTCTCTCCCGGCTCGCAAATGTCGATTAAATGGGCGGGAATTTGTTTCCCGTTCACCCGATAATCCGCCAAATCTTTTCCTGTTCCGATGGTCATTCGCCGGTAAACTTGCCGCGAATCGGCGCTGATAATTTCGGCGTTCAACCGGTATGCCAACGCTGCCGCAAACGACGTTTTTCCGGAAGCTGTAGGCCCCAACACCGTAATTAAATCCAACTCATAACTCATAATTCATAACTATCTTAAATTCTTTCTTCGTCGGCGTATGAATAGTACTTTCCATCACTGAGGACAATGTGGTCGGTCAATGACATGTCGAGTAATTCAAGTCCCTGTTTTATTCGCATTGTGATTTCGTCGTCCTGTTTGCTCGGACAGATATTTCCGGACGGATGATTGTGACAGAGGACTATACTCGTCGCCAACCGCTCTAAAGCCCCTTTATAAATGAGTTTTGTATCGACCAATACTTCCGAAATTCCGCCCTGTCCGATTTTCATTTTATCAATTATCCCGAATGAACGGTTTAGAAAAAGGACCCAAAATTCTTCGTAGTACAAATCGCAGAGGATCGGATAAAAAAAATCGTAGGTATCCCGGCTGGTTTTAATCGCCTTTTTTCCCGTAATTTCCGATGCTTTTCGCCGTTTACCCAGTTCTAATGCGGCGACGATACCGATTGCTTTCGCTTCTCCGATTCCCTTGAAATTACTTATTAAGTGTTTGACGGAAAATTTCCCTAATTGATTTAAATCGTTGTTTGCTGTTTGGAGTATCCGTTGGGAAAGTTCTACTACGGTTTCTCCTTTATTTCCCGAACCAATGATGATTGCTAATAATTCGGCGTCACTCAGGGCATTTACTCCTTTGATCATCAATTTTTCGCGGGGCCGGTCTTCTTCCGCCCAGTCTCTGACCCGCAGTTTAGCGTTGTATTCTTCCATTTTCTTTTTAAGATTAGCGATCATTGCACAATATAAAAGTTCTTTGTTAAAGTACAATTTCTCAGTTTGGTTAAAATTAGACAAGATTTGGTTCCATATAATATGTTATTTCTTTTGCTTAATTTTAAAATTGTTATTGTGATTCCAACAATTATCTCTAAATTTCCCTGAAAAGGACTTTATCAACTTAATTACATAGAATTTAAAAGTCTTCTTCAGGGGATTTAGGGGTAGGGTAGGGGGGGGAGAGGGTTTATTTTGCCCGTTCCACATAGGAACCGTCGCGGGTATCTACTTTAATTTTTTCGCCTTCGTTGATGAACAGCGGAACGCGAACGGTAGCTCCCGTTTCTACCGTAGCCGGTTTGGTTGCATTGGTAGCGGTGTCGCCTTTTAGTCCCGGTTCGGTATAGGTAATCGTCAGTACGACATGCGTTGGGAGTTCGGCGAATAAAATCGTTTCCGTATCCGCGTGAACAACTACTTCGGCGCTGTCGCCTTCTTTGAGAAAATCAACCCCGTTGATGTTTTCTTTGGGAATGGAAACTTGTTCGAATGTTTCGTTGTTCATGAAATTGTATCCCATATCATCCTGATACAAATATTGATAAGGTCTTCTTTCGATACGAACTTCCTCTACTTTTACTCCGGCGTTGAATGTTTTGTCGATCACTCTTCCGGTGGTTACATTTTTCAGTTTGGTACGGACAAAAGCGGGGCCTTTTCCCGGTTTTACGTGCAGAAATTCCACAATATAGTAAAATTGTCCCTCCATATCAATACACATACCATTTTTAAAATCAGCTGTAGTTGCCATAAAATACGTTGATAATTGTTTTTACGATGTTTTTAAATTGAGTTGCAAAGGTAATCAATTTGTTATAAAAAACAAATTTTAGTACAGGAATCCGAATAGCCACAAAGGAATCCGGTTTCCGTGTCCGGTTTCTATATCGTCGATAACGGTATAACTGTTTTCCAAATCTTTTATCTGTTTGAATGTTTTTCCGGAACCGCCGATTTCGAATATCCATTTATTGTCCACTTCAAAATCGCCTTTGGCGGAAGTATTCACTAAATGCTCGACAGATAGCTGATTGGCGAAAAAAGTTTCGCGGGCATTTCCTAAATTGACTTCCGAGTGGGCTAAGGCATGTAATAAATTGGTATTGTCTAAATATATTTTATCCGGTTTATTCATTGCGCTCATTCCTTTCTGCGAATAGAGAAGCGCGTTTATCAAACCGGCTTTCTGCAAGTAGCCCAAATATTTGATTGTATTCGCCCTGTTTGTTTCTATTTCTCCGCTTAATTTGTTTATATTGGGGGAATAAGGTACCAAAGACGAGAGAATCATCAGCAGCTTTTTTATTTTCTGAATCGTGATATATTCAATTTTTTCGACGGCCGGTAAATCATTTTCCAGAATAGTATTGACAATGTTCTGCAAGCGAATGGAGTAGGTTTTAAGCCCTTCTTTGTAGAAAGGATAATACCCGTATTCCAGATAACGTTTGAATTCGGGCAGGATTTTTATTTTGGATGTAATTTCCGCCGCGATAGATAAATGATTTTTGAGCATTTCCGCTAATGATATAGGGGCGATTTCCAGTTTTTTATCAAGTAAAAGAAATTCCCGGAACGATAAACCGGACAGGTAATAACTGATTGCCCGTCGCGATAAATCGGCATTCGATTTGTAAATTTCCAGCATGGAAGAACCGGTAAACACAACGTACATTTCCGGATAACTGTCGTATATATTTTTTATTTCAATCGACCATGTTGGATAGCGGTGTACTTCGTCCAGAAAAAGATAGCTGCCTCCATAGGAGTAAAATTTTTCGGCCAAATCCATTAATGAATTTTTGGTAAACCAAATATTATCCATGCTGACGTAGAGCGTTTTACTTTTATCGGGAAAATCTTCCTTGATATGCTGAAGCATCAGGGTTGTTTTTCCGGTTCCACGGGGGCCGATAATGCCGATAAGCCGGCTGTCCCAATCTATTGAATTGTAGATATACCGGTGGTAATTGTTGTTGACGGCGTTGAGAAGTCGTGTAAAATACAGAAATAAAGAATCCATAATTTTTAGATTTTTTGCAAAGGTAATAAATGTTTTTTGAACGGAACGTTTTTTGCTTAAAAATATTCTTTTCAAAGAACGATTTTTACCAATAAATGTTCTTTATAAAGAACGATATTTATATAAAAATGTTCTTTTAAAAGAACACTTTTTGCTCTTTTCATGATTGGATTGTAATTTTATTTCATTGATTATATGATGATTATTGTTGTGTAACTATCTATTTGCTTTATCGAAAATGTTTTGCTGATGCCTGATACACCAGCCGTTTTTTGTATTGAAATTTGGAGCGTGATATTGTCGTTCGACAGATGGAGACTATTTAAGGAACGAGCGCGATAACGGTTCAACAGTTATGTACTCGAAGGCAACATTCATTTTTTCATTGCCACTGAGCTACTACGTAGCTCAGAGAAGCAGATGACTTGCTTTACCCCGGGCAAGCCAAAGGTGCAGCTTGGGGTTATCCAAATTCAAGTCCTTCGGACTTGTTTGCACAACGAACCGTAAGCTAAAGCATCCTGTTAATAAAGTGTTCTCCCTGCGGGAGATTTTGTTATATGTTATTAATTTCCTTAAATTCCGATCTTTGTTTTTCATGGCTGAATAGTTACAATTCCTTTAATTAATCAGTATTTAAATTTAATAGTATTGACTCCCGATTTCGTTTGAATTTTTGTCATATAAACGCCTTTTGTCAGGCCGGCCAAAAGGATTTTCCGACGGTTTTCTCCGTCGGGC
>JAISNS010000212.1 GCA_031276105.1 Dysgonamonadaceae bacterium | reverse complement strand
GCAAAATCATCGAACCGCTGATTCTCGGCGAAGGATATATCAATAGAAATTCGGACGATTTCCTGTATGCCTGTGATTTGGGGATAATTCGCGAAAGCGACGATCATCAGATAAAACCGGGCAACCCGATATATGCCGAAATGATTGGACGCTATCTGTCTTCCGACACTCAGAACGAATTGTTAGACTCGAAATATCCTTACCGGATGCCCCGTTACATGAAAGACGGACGCATAGACGTCGATCTGCTGATGCGCGATTTCCAAACGTTTTGGCACGAACACAGTGAGGTTTGGGAAAAGCGACTTGACTACCACGAAGCGGCGCCTCATCTTACAATGATGGGATTTTTACAGCGGGTAATCAACGGCGGCGGACAAATTATCCGCGAAATGGCGGCGGGAACGGGTCGTCTCGACATCTGCCTGATATACGAAAATCAAACGTATCCGATAGAACTGAAAATCCGTTACGGTGAAAAATACATCGAAGATGGTATCGAACAGACTGCGCGTTACATGGAAACCCACTGCTGTAACGAAGGCTGGTTAGTAGTATTCGATCGCCGTTCGACCGTCCGGTGGGAGGATAAACTCTACATGAAAAAAGAAACGGTAAACGGAAAAACAGTTACAATTGTGGGCGTTTAATTCGCTGTATCATCCGGGTCGGCCCCAGATTAGCGGATTTGTAACCGTCAATTGTATCAAAATCAATACTGCAAAAAATCACGCCATGTTACAAAAACGATATATTTATCTGGTTTGTTCATTTTTTCTTTCCCTTCCCCTGCCGGCGGAAAGAATTCAATTATGGACTCCTAACGAAGGTTTATCCAACAGTCATATTACGCAGATTTATCAGGATTCGTATGGTTATATCTGGATTGCTACCGAAAACGGATTGAATAAATTCAATGGTTATACGTTTACCGTTTATTCCGAACAGGTCAACGATTCGCTTGCTTTGCGAGGAAATTATGTTTATACGGTTTTGGAAGATAGCCGCGGTATTTTCTGGGTCGGAACGATGAGCGGATTATTCCAATATGACCGGACAAAAGATTCGTTTCTCCCCTTTTTAATTCAAGACACAACGCCGTTTTATTTAGACCGGGTTATCTGGATACTCGAAGATAAAAAAGGAAACATCTGGCTGTCGTATCCGGGAAACGGAGTTATATGCCTGAATGCACATACGATGAAGCCCACTTTTTATAATAAGGCAAATAGCAGTATAACGGAAAACGGCATCTCTTGCGCTTACGAAGACAGTGAGGGAAATTTGTGGCTGGGAACGGAAGACGCCGGCGTTTTCCGTTTTAATCCCTCAACCGGCGAGTTCCGTCATTTCAGGCATAATCCGGCTCTTCCGGGCAGCCTGAACAACGATAAAGTCTTTTCGATTTGCGAAGACAGCGCCGGACGGATATTGATAGGAACCTTGGGCGGAGGAATCAATATTTACAACCGGATAACCGGAACATTTCAAAAGATGCCGGGCGCCCGGACGCCTGTCGAAAATCATATCTATGCCTTGTATTCGGATAAAAAAGGACAAATCTGGGCAGGCGCCGACGGCGCAGGAATCTTATGTTACGATGTATCCGGCAAACAGTTGCCTGTTCCGGAAACCCCGTTGGAAACCACAGATTTGAAACAGGCAAAAGTCCATTATATCTACGAAGACAAAGAAGGAAATATGTGGTTCGCCCTGTATCAGAAAGGAATCCTTTTCCTGCCGTCCATCGGGGAATCTTTCCGTAATTACGGCTTTAATCCTTTCGATACTTCGCAAAGCATCGGTACGCATTGCGTAATATCGGTTTTGGAAGACAGCCGCAACAATATCTGGATCGGTACGGATGGCGACGGCTTATACAAAATCAATCATACAACACGGGAAATAGAACATTATACCGCCCAAAAAACGCCGGAAGGCCCGGGAAATGTAATTACCGCCCTGTTTGAAGACAAAGACCACAACATCTGGGTGGGCACCTATGTCAACGGAATGTTTCGCTACAACAGCCGTACCCGCCGCTTCGATACGCATTACCGGAGTGAAGATTCTCCTCAAACCATCGCCCATAACCATGTGGTAACTTTCGCGCAAGGCAAAGACGGTACCCTTTGGATAGGAACAAACGGCGGAGGAATCAATCGTTTAGATATTGAAAAGAAGGTATTTAAACATTATAGCTACCGCGATAACGATTCTTCCGGCAACCAACTTTCGAGCAATTGGGTTTACACCCTGTTTATTGATGAAGACGAAACGATATGGATTGGAACCTCAAACGGAATCAATTGTTTGAATCCTCAAACAGAAACATTTTCCAATTATTCCCTTACGAATAAGCTTTTGAATACCAATCTGATTTACACGATTAACCGAGATTACAAAGGGAATATCTGGATAGGCGGATTTTTCGGACTGTATTGCATCGACAGGCAGACCGGAGAAATCGTACGGAAAACAACCCTCGACGGTCTTCCCGATAACATGATTAACGGTATCGAAGAAGATAAAGACCATTTTTTATGGTTAAGCACCGGAAAAGGCTTGTGCCGCTATAATCCCGAAACCGGCTCATGCCTCAATTTTTATGCGACCGACGGCATTCAAAGCAATGAATTTCGCCGGGGAAGCCATTATAAAGGGAAAAACGACCGGATGTATTTCGGCGGAATCAACGGTTTGACTACATTCGTCCCGTCTAAACTCATTCATAAAAATTCGCTATTACGCTTGGCATTCACCGGTTTGCTGGTGTATAACGCCCCCATTCAAGCAGGCCGGTCAAGTATCACGGAAACGGTTCCCGACGAAATGGAAAGTATCCGGCTCAAATACAACCAACGAAGTTTTACCTTTACCTTTGCCGCTCTGGAATATGGAATGCCTCAACGGGTAATGTATTACACGCAAATGGAGAATTTCGACAAACAATGGCGCAAGGTCAACGACCCGGGCAGGAGCGTTACTTATACCAATTTGAATCCCGGTAAATACATTTTTAAAGTAAAAGCCACCTTGGACGATGAAAATTTCTTGGAGCGGGAAATGCAAGTAATTATTGAACCTCCTTTCTGGTTAACCGTTTGGGCAAAGGTTTTCTATGCTTTTTTGCTCTTGTTGCTGGCGTATGCCGTCTATTCTTACATTAATTACCGGATGCGGCAACGGCGGATGCTGATAGAGAAAGAACAGCAAAAACAATTGTCGGAAAGTAAATTACAATTCTTTACCGATATTTCCCACGAAATACGAACGCCCTTGACGCTGATTGTAGGCCCTATCGAAAAACTTATTGGAGAATCGGATCCTTCCGACAAAAAGAAAATCTCTACTTACAACATCATCTACCGGAATGCCCTTCGTATTTTGAGGTTGATTAACCAATTGATGGATTTGAGGGCGATTGATAAAGGCAAACTTAAATTAAAAGTGGAACCATCGTCCGTGCAGGAATTTGTAGAGAAGATTATGGATTCGTTTAAAGACTTGGCAACATCGAAAAAAATGGACTTTAATCTCGTGGTCGAAAACGATATTCCTCCGGTTTATATTGATAAAGATTGCTTAGATAAAATCATATTCAATTTACTGTCGAATGCTTTTAAGTTCACGCCTCAAGGAGGAAAAATTACGGTATTTATACGAACCGTTTGTTCCGAATTGGAAATACAGGTAGAAGACACGGGAATCGGTATTTCGAAAGAGAAGCGGGCGCTCATTTTCGACCGTTTTTATCAGATAAGAGACAGTAAAATAGCCCCTGCCCTCGGCGCCGGAATCGGCTTGCATCTTTCCAAAATGATGGTCGAATTGCATCATGGTCGCATTGACGTGGAAAGCGAACCGGGCATGGGTAGCCGGTTTATTATCCGTTTACCTCTGGATAAAAAAGCATATTCTCCCGAAGAATTCGGTACGTATAGTGGCGAAACTACCGCAACGATGCTACAACCTTCCTTTCCGCTTCCGATAGACGATTCGTATGAAAAAGAGGAAACGAAAAAGAGAAGTTACCCGACAACTAAATCCCTTCATACCTTGTTATTAGTAGAAGACGACGTTTCTATTCTTCGCTACATCGAATCCGAATTTGCAGGTAAATACCGGATTTATACAGCCAACAACGGGAAAGACGCCTTAACGCAGGCCTTGAAATATTTGCCCGACGTGGTGGTTAGCGATGTCGTCATGCCCGAAATGGATGGCCTTACCTTATGTAAACTGTTGAAAAGTAATGATAAAACCTGTCATATTCCGGTGATTCTCCTGACGGCTAAAACCAATCCGGAGCACCAAATCGAAGGTTTGGAAATGGGTGCGGATTCGTATATCCCCAAGCCGTTTAACCTGAAACATCTGGAAACGCAGGTGCATAAACTCATTCAATTGCGGGATATATTGAAAGATAAATACAGCGGTAGTATGGAGGCGCAACGGGAAGATATTCAGGTAGTTTCTTCCGATGAAAAATTGTTTCGGAAGTTTAACGACAAACTCAAAGAGCATATCGCCGATCCCAATTTAAGCGTGGAATCAATTAGCCGCGAATTAGGGTTGAGCCGGGTGCATTTGAATCGCCGTTTGAAGGCGATAACCAAAGAATCGCCGGGAAATTATATTCGTAATTTCCGCTTGAAACAGGCGGCATGGCTGCTGTTGAACAAAAATATGAGTATTGCCGAAGTCGCTTATGCCGTCGGGTTTTCGTCGCATGCTTATTTCAGTAATATTTTCAGGGAACACTTCGGCATGTCGCCTTCGGAATACGTGGATGTGAATAAATAATAAATAATCAGGAATATGAGAAAAACAGCCGTTATATTCGTATCGCTTCTTGCCGTATCTTTTTTGGGGATAGAAACGCAGGCGCAACGCGACGCTTACAGGGACACTATCCCCCCGTTTTTGCTCGAAAACGGCGATACGATAAAAACCTTCGCTTTGCAGGATATTTATGTTTATCCGCCCCAAGTTTTCAAAAACAAAGGCGAAGAAGAAAAATACCGGAAGTTGATTCGCGACATAAAAAAAACCTTACCTTATGCCAAACTTATTTATGCGACTTTGATCGAAACGTATGAGTACATGATGACTTTGCCGGACGATAAATCGCGGGAAGAACATCTGAAACGGATGGAAAAAGACCTGTTTGCGGAATATAAACCGGTACTTAAAAAGATGACTTTGTCGCAGGGAAAGTTATTGATCCGGCTGATCGACCGCGAATGTAATCAACCTTCGTATGATTTGCTGAAAGCCTTTTTAGGCCCATTCAGAGCCGGTTTCTGGAATTTTTTTGCCGGTATGTTCGGCGCCAGCCTGAAATCGAATTGGGATCCGGAAGGGAAAGACGCCGCCGCAGAGCGAATCATTGAGTTAGTCGAAATGGGATTGCTTTAGCCGGTAAGATTTGAACATTTCCCAGATGATAATACCGGCGGCTATCGAAACGTTTAGCGAGTGTTTGGCGCCGAATTGGGGAATTTCTATGCAGCTATCGCATTGATTCATCACTTTTTGGTCGATTCCTTTCACTTCATTACCTAAAATGACGGCGCGTTTTTCGTTCCCGGAAGAGAATTTATCTGCCGCTACGCTGTTTTCCGCCTGTTCAACGGCAATAATCTCATAACCTCGCTGTTTGAGTTCTTCTACCGCATCGGAGGTATTTTCGAAATATCTCCATTCGACGGAATTTTCTGCGCCTAAAGCCGTTTTATGAATTTCGGCATGGGGAGGAGTTGCCGTAATTCCACAAAGATAAACGGCTTCCAACAAAAATGCGTCCGACGTGCGGAAAACAGAGCCTACATTGTGGAGACTCCTTACATTGTCCAGAATCACTACCAACGGGATTTTGGCGGCCTTCTTGAACTCTTCCGGACTTAAACGGTTCAATTCCGTGATTTTAAGTTTCCGCATGACGATTTACCGGCTTTTGAAAGCTAAAGCATACAGTTTCATTTGTTTCAACATGGCCAGCAAGCCATTGGAACGGGTAGGGGAAAGGTGTTCCTTCAATCCGATTGCGTCGATAAAAGTCAAATCGGTCGACAGGATTTCGTCCGGAGCATGTCCCGATAAAACTTTAATCAGCAGAGAAACAATGCCTTTCACGATAACCGCATCGCTATCGCCCCGGTAAACGACTGCGCCGTCTTCGTAATCGGCCTGCAACCAAACACGGCTTTGGCAACCTTCAATCAGGTTATTGGCCGTTTTGTATGAAGCGTCCAAAACCGGAAGTTCGTTGCCCATTTCGATGAGCAAAGCATATTTGTCCATCCAGTCGTCGAAAACGGCAAATGCTTCGACGATTTCATCCTGTATTTCTTTAATTGTTTTCATCTTCATTTTTCGTTAAAAAGAACATGTAAAAGTGTTTGACCGACCGCCTTTTGCGTTTCCTTACTTACGGCGTCCATGTTATCGTTCAAGGTATGCCAGTAATGTCCGAAACCGGTGTCCGTATCCGGGTCGTACTGGATAATATCGATGCAGGGAATTTTCAGGTATTTGTTTACGGCAATATGATCGTCCATGATTGAGCCGCCTTGCCGGTCGACAAAATACGAACCGTAACCTCCGGCTTGAGCGGCGTCCCAGACTTTTTTGACAATATTTCCGGCATAATAGAGGGAGTAAATTTCCTTGTAAAACACGGCGTCTTTGGCGCTTGCCATATCCAGCAAAATGCCGTAGCGGGCTTTGTAGTTGCGAACGTGCGGATGTTGCGCCCAATATTCGGAACCTAAACACCATCCGCCCAACCCGTCGGATTCGGGAGCGCCCCAGTCTTCCGCATCAAAAAAGAGGATGTCGATTCCGGTTGCCAGCTGTTGAACAGACAGTTGGCGGGCAATTTCCAGCAGGATTCCACAAGCGCCCGCACCATCGTTTGCCCCGTCGATTGGCGTGCGGTGATTGGCCGGATTTGCATCGTGGTCGGCAAACGGGCGGGAATCCCAATGAGCAGCCAGAAGGATGCGATCTTTATTTTCGGGCTGAAAAGAGCCGATGATATTTTTAGCGTTCAGCGCGATATTATTATAGGTGTATAAAATTGCTTCCTGTTCGACGACGGTAGCTCCGAAGCGTTTTAATTCGCCGGCCAAGTAGCGGCCACATTGCCTGTGCGCCTCTGTGTTAGGTACCCGCGGGCCGAAAGCAACTTGATTAGCCGTGTATTGATAAGCGCTGTCGGGATTAAACGACGGAACGGAGATTTTTTTAACTTCGCCGGATACACCGCTTTGCGTATTTTGCTTACAGGAAGAACAGGAAAACAACACTGCGATAATGAATAATTTATTGATCATATAAATACAAATGTCTGTTAATGTGCCGTGCAAAATTACATGAAAAATTTTAATTCACATACGGAAAGTGAGAAAAGGGCTAAAAATGGAACGCGGATAACACGGATTGGGCGGGTCGACGCGGATTTTATACCAACAAGGGGGCTTGCCCCCTTGTCAATCCGCGCCCATCCGCCCAGTTCGTAAGAAAGGAAAGTGCCGGAAGCTACCGAACGCAACGCAGCGAGAACCCCTCGTAGCGATAGCCGACGTCAGTCGGGAGGACACCGGATGAGTGAGCGTACATGCCGTAGCTGTAATTCGAGTCCTGCTCAGTGGACGACCAATAGCGTCCGTACGAACCCACATCGCGCGTAGAAGAGTTACCGCCACCGAGGGCGTAGCCACCAGGCAGCCAACCGTGATTAGTAGGAAGATTACTGACATAGACTTCAGAACCACCAGTATACGACTGAAAGTCAGCCAATGTCGGAACGCGCCACTCACCGGGACACAAAATTTCAGCATACTGAACAACCATACACCACGAAAACCAAGAACCATAAATATCTGTGTCAACAGAATGATCGCGATAATCAGCTTTATATGTAGGTGAAGACCCTCCGTAGAGCGTTGTCCGCTCGGGCAAACCAACTATCTTTACAGGAGGAGAAAACGTTAAACCACCATCCGGCGGATAAGTATGGTTTCCATTACCATTCGCGTCGGCAAATGCTACATTGGCCGGTGTTATAACAACATTAAAGGAAGGTGTTGAAGCACAACCGGATATAGCAGGGAGAACAAATTCTTTAACTTCAATTGCTTTCGTACTGATGCGGCGACTACTTCCACCGCACGAACTCTCAGCCCTAACGGTAATCGCCCCGGCGTCATAAATGCCAATTGTCGCCCCCGTAATCGTAATGATAGTGTCATTAGAAGTGCCGGTCAGTCCTGCCGGCAACGTCCAAACATAGTTCGTAGCGCCCTTTATACTGTCTATTTTAGCAGTAATCGTAAAACCGACGGTGAACGAAGTCGAAGAAAAAGTAATCGGCCCGGGAGTGGGAGGCGCGCAGGGCTTTATCCAATCTTCCCCATCCCAAACATGAACACCAATGCCGGTCGCCGCATCCGTGTTGTAAACAATCATTCCGGCAAGTTCCTGATTAGTGTCTTGTTGGGTGGAAATGCCCACAAACGTATTAGCGGGAATAACGCTCAAATCCGTAAGATCGACATTGGAAAGTACCAGACCGCCCGTGGTTGTACTGTTCAAATCCAAGAGAGCGCCGGCTTTGGGCGTAGTCAATGCGCCGATAGTGACCTGCGCGCGCAGATTAGCGCTCAAAACGAGCGCAAGCGTAAATAATACTAAAATTCTTTTTTTCATTGTAATTGTTGTTTATAAATTTATAATTCTTAATGCCTAATTCCTAAATTCCCTTCTATTCCTGTCATTGCGGGCTTGACCCGCAATCCCCTGATAATCAGCAGCAGGTTGTTCAGGGGATCCCGCGTCAAGCGCGGGATGACAAGGGGGACGAAGCAGCGCAACAAATATTGCTTTGCGCTACTCATAACTCATAATTCATAACTCATCATTCATTTTTCCTGTTTTTTTATGTTATATTGTAAAATATTGTTTTTATATTTGCAGCCGAATAAACAAATCAAATAAATACAATAAACGCTGATGAACATTTTTCAAAAAAAACCTCTTGACGCCCTTATTGC
>JAISNS010000253.1 GCA_031276105.1 Dysgonamonadaceae bacterium | reverse complement strand
GTGGCTTTGATTTTTATCTCACGCGCTTGGAAAACCTGAGTTTTTCATCTAATTTTGCATGCGTTTATTTTTGATTGTTATATGGAAAAAAAGCCTTACAGGGATTTTGGCGACTATCTACAAACGGTTTTTCCTTTTAAAGTGCAAAAAATCTCTATCAATGCCGGTTTTACCTGTCCGAATCGTGACGGAACGAAAGGGTGGGGGGGATGCACTTATTGCAATAACCAGACATTCAGCCCGCAATATGCCGCAAACAACAAGCCGGTTGCCCAACAGTTGGAAGAAGGCCGCCGTTTCTTTTCGCGCAAATATCCGCAAATGAAATACCTCGCTTATTTTCAGGCTTATACCAATACTTATGATTCGTTGGAAAACTTGTCGGCCAAATACAACGAGGCTTTGAATTGTCCGGATGTGGTAGGATTAATTATCGGAACCCGTCCCGATTGTATGCCGGATGAGTTGCTGCATGAGTTGGAAACGATTTCCCGGCGCTGTTTCCTGTTGATAGAATATGGCGTCGAATCGACATGCAACGAAACGTTGCAATTCATCAACCGGGGACATACGTATGAAGAGGCCGTAGAAACCATTCTCAGAACCTCTTCCGCGAAAATAAACACGGGTGTTCATTTGATTTTAGGACTTCCCGGCGAAAGCCGTGAAACAATTCTTACCCATGCCGATAAGATTTCCCGCCTACCGCTTACGACGGTCAAACTGCATCAGTTACAATTGATTCGTCACACCCGGATGGTTCGCCAAATGGAAGAACATCCGGAACTGTTTCATCGCTACGATCCGGACGAATACGTTGATTTGTGTATTGATTTTCTCGAACGCCTGCATCCTGATTTTGTTGTGGATCGCTTTGTTTCCCAATCCCCGGAAGCGCTGTTGGCGGTTCCCGGCTGGGGACTGAAAAACTACGAATTTACCGCCAAATTGAATAAACGAATCAACGAACGGGGCGCTTATCAAGGACGGTTAAGAACTAAGAACTAAGAACTAAAAACTAAAAGTTACGCGAAGCGACGTTTGTTTTCTCCGGCGCCTCAAAAAAAATTTAGCCGAATATTTGCATAATTTGATTTATTGAATTACATTTGCAGCGGTTTTTGTAAAACATCAATAACAAATATGGCAGCTTCCGAAAATATCAATTTATTATGTATTATTAACTTCCAATATTTGGAAGTTAACGGAATTATGCACATACACACACAACAGCAGGTTCAAGGCTAAAGGCAAAAGGTACAGGGGAGGTACAGAGTATAAGGTGCAAGGTGCAGGAGCGGCAAAGCCGCGTACCTTGCACCTTTTGCCTTTTACCCTGCACCGAGCGGTGCAGACTCGTGTGCGGGCGCCGTTGTCATCCCGCGCTTGACGCGGGATCCCCTGAAAGACGCAGAACATTTAATCGGGGGATTGCGGGCTTGACCCCATAGCCGTCAGGTTAATTCCACCAAACTGTCAATACTCAAACAGATAGAATATTTTTCGGGGTTGTTCGTAGTGAGCTAAAAAAATCGCTATAAATAATAGGGTACTCTCAAATGAAAGTATCGATTAGTATGTAGAAACAATCAGGCAGCTATTGAGTCGACCTCATTTACAGGCACAGGCGGAATTAACGAAATTTTTTCATCGTCGCTCCAAATTAAGTCCGGATGTATTTTTTGAGTTGCTGTTTTATTGCGCATCGCGCAGTGACAACAGCAGTTTGTCGTTTATGGTTTCCCGTCTGGAAAGCCAATACGGGATTAAGATAACGAAACAATCTTTAGACGAGCGTTTCAACAAAGCTTGTACTTGCTTTGTTAAATCCGTATTGCGCGAGGTCATACAAGAGCACTTGCAAAGCATTTACCATCCGGCTCTTTTCAACTCTTTTCATCAGGTGAGGATAAAAGATTCTACGAAATTCAAACTGCCGGCGCACATGGAGACGGATTATCGGGGCTACGGAGGAATTTGACTCGAAATACTTTACTTCTTAAAAACAAAAAATTATATGCCGGTTGCCAACGGTTTCTTGTTCCAATTTTTCCCTTTCGTTTTCTATTTCTATCGTTCGCTGGTGTGTGTGCTTCCGCTTTCCTGCCCGTTTGATACTCATGAAAGTATTAATTGATAACTATATAACTATATCCGGAACCCCTTAACCTGACGGCTATGGGGTCAAGCCCGCAATGACAACTTCTTTTTGAGACAGCCGCTCGAAATCATGAAGAAACGATTATCTGTTCTACATTTTTCGGAGGTATTTTTTTCTTTGTTTTCAGTTTGGCTATTTCCTGTTCCAGACGTTTGATTTCTTTTTCCTGATTGAGAATGGTCGTCATCAAGGCGTTCAACTCTTCGTTTTCCACACCTTCGGGAAATTGGCCGTGTACCCGGTCGATGAAATCGCTCAGGACGTTCATGTAATTATTGAATGCGTCGTAGGCATTTTCGTAGGGACTGTACACGCTTGGGCCGGGGAAAAGTTTGGTGCTCATGTAATTGAAATGATCGCTGGCTTGCAGGTAATTCCAGTCCTGCAAGATACGACGGTCGCGTACCATGTGCACTTTTTCGGCGATTCCGTACAATTTTTCTACGGCTTCTTTTTGCAGCACGTTACCCGTCCAGGCGCTTATGTCTTTTTCTTCGCCCGCCCACGAACAGGGATAGGGAACGGAAAGCGGCCCTACCGGTTTCATCTTGTTGGAAACTTCGGAGGGCGTCGAAAATTCGATTCCTTTGGCTAACGCAAAACGCGGAATGGCTTTGAAAAATTCAAAAATCCCCGTTTCCGCCGGTTGTAAACTGCCCAATACTTCGTAATTCATGAAGATGTTGACCAATTGCTCTTCTTCGGGAGCGGCGGCAATCCATTTAACAAATTTGTCGGCAACCAACGGATATTCATTCCAGTCGTAATTGGAAAACCGGTACGATATATCGTCGCAAAAACGCATATTGCGGGGCATCAGTTTTAACCTGGGCGCGACGGACGAGGTGTAGAGATAGTTAGGACTTTTCCAGCCTAAAACGTGTTTGGCGCCCTCCAAAAGCATCGTTTGGTATCCCATTTCCGAAACGAGCAAGGCAATATCGTCCGAATAAATCAATTCGGTATTGCGGAATACTTTGGGTTGCCGACCGAAGAGCAATTCGATTTTACCGGCATGGTTTTTCACCTGTTTTTTAAATTCTTCCGGGTCTGAAAGTGAAGACAACGAATGGTTGTAGGTTTCGGAAAGAAACTCTACGCAACCGGTTTTGGCCAGTTCTTTTAGCCCGTCAATGACTTCGGGCATATAAATTTCCAACTGTTCGAGGGCTATGCCCGAAATGGAAAACGAAATTCTGAATTTACCGTTGTATTCTTTGATTAAATCCAGCATCATGTTGTTCGCCGGGATATAGGAACGTTCGCCGATTCCCCGGATAATATCTTCGTTTGAAAAATCATCATAATAGTAATGATCGGCGCCGATGTCGAAGAAGCGGTAACGTTTCAGACGGAAAGGTTGATGGATTTGAAAATAAAAGCATACTGTTTTCATAAGATAGATTTTTTTTGTGTTTACCAATTAAGTATTTGATTGTATATATTTCTGACTTTTAGACCGGCTTTTTCCCAGGTAATCCGATCGACTTCGGCTTTGCCTTCCACTCTCAGGTATTCGGACATGGAGGGATAGGTGATGATCGAATACATGGCGTCGGCCATTGCTTCGATGTCCCAATAATCGGTTTTGATAGCATTTTCCAGTATTTCGGCGCATCCCGACTGTTTGGAAATGATGGTTGGAACGCCGCACTGCATTGCTTCCAGGGGGGAAATGCCGAACGGCTCGGAAACCGAAGGCATCACATAAACGTCGCTCGATTTCAATACTTCATAGACTTGCTTTCCTTTCATGAAACCGGTGAAATGGAATTTATCCGAGATTTTGCGCTGTGCCGCCAGGCGAATCATTTGATTCATCATGTCGCCGCTACCGGCCATGACGAAACGGACGTTGTCGGTTTTCTTCAAAACGCGGGCGGCGGCTTCGACAAAGTATTCAGGCCCTTTCTGCATGGTGATTCGCCCGAGGAAAGTGATCACTTTGTCTTTGGTTCCCTTGTTTGATTTGATGGCTTCGATTTCCCGGCTTAACGGTTCTACCGCATTGTGGACGGTGGTTACTTTGCGTGGATCCTGTCCGTATTTTTCGATCACCGTATTGCGCGTCAAATGGCTGACCGTGATAATGTGGTCGGCATGATCCATTCCGTCTCTTTCGATGGCATATACGCGGGGGTTGACTTTTCCCCGGCTCCGGTCGAAATCGGTTGCATGGACATGAATCACCAGCGGTTTTCCGGTAACGGATTTGGAATGAATTCCGGCCGGATACGTCAGCCAGTCGTGCGAATGGATGACGTCGAAATCCAACGTCCGGGCAATTACGCCGGCAACAATCGAATAGTTGTTTATTTCTTCCAGCAGGTTTTCGGGATAGCGACCCGAAAAACCGATGCAGCCCAACGAATCGGTATAAAAATAACCGAAATCGGCATAGATATGATTTCGTAAATCGTAATATAACTGCGTATCCATGTATTTGCCGGTTTTTCCCTGCACTTCTTCCCAGGAAACATTTTTCCAAACCACCGGCGTATGATTGGCTCCGATTATGCGCAGAAAACTTTGGTCTTCATCTCCCCGGGGTTTCGGCATCACAAACGTAATTTCCATATCGGTTTGCATAGCCATTCCCTTGGTCAAGCCGTAGCTTGCCGTTCCCAACCCCCCTAAAATGTGAGGAGGAAATTCCCATCCGAACATTAACGCTTTCATCATTTATTAAAGTTTTCCAATAATTTCAATATTCTTAAAATCGACGCTACATTAGCAGCGAAAGAAATGGCTCCGCGCGCATCGAAAGGCGGATTTCCGTCGTAAATTTCGGAAATAGTGCCGATACAGTGCGTATTCATTTCTTCTTCCAGACCAATCAACATTCGCTCTACAAACGAAATCCCGCTGTATTGATACAATTTCAGGTAGGCTTCCAGGTAGGGGCCTAACAGCCACGGCCAAACAGCTCCCTGATGATAAGCCAAATCGCGTTCGTATTGAGGGCCGACATAATACGGCCGGTACCCTTCGCTTTTGGGACTCAGCGAACGGATGCCTTTCGGCGTTAACAGTTCTTTGGTAACAATATTCAAAACAGTTCTTTTTTGTGAACGGTTCAACGGGGAATAGTCCAGAGAAACCGCAAACAACATGTTTGGGCGAACACTCCAGTCGGCATAATTGCCGTCGATATAATCGAACAGATACCCGTAGCCGTTGACGAATGTATTGACGAATGACGTTCCGGCTTTTGTCGCGAATTGTTCCAGACATTCCGCCCGGTCGTTCCGGTTGGCGGTGCGTTCCAATTCCGCAGCAAATTTAAGTGAATTATACCACAAAGCATTAAATTCTATAATATAACCCGAACGGGGTACGATTGGTTTACCGTTGGCGGTGGAATTCATCCACGTAACCGGTTTTTCTTTTCCGTTGGTGTAAAGCAATCCGGTGTCATCGACTTTCAGATTGGGGTGTTTATTGTCGAGAAGATAGGTTATAATTTCCTGAATCAACTCGCCGTACTGTTCGTTGCCTTTTTCAATGCCCCGGTCTTTTGCGTATTGTTGCATTGCCCAGATTGCCCACAACAGCACGTCGGGTATATCTATTTCCCGGATAACCGGATCTGCTTTGTTTTCGGTCATGAAATTGCGGAGCGCCGGCGTGGCGGTCGCCATAATCTTCTCGAAGCGCACCGGGTCGTCGATGGCCAGCGTGCAGCCTGGAGTTGAAAGAAATAAATCTCTTGCCCGGACTTTGAACCAGGGATAACCGGCCACTAAATAAGCGTCGTTTTCGGTAGGACGGTAATAGAATTGCTGTGCTGAATTTTTCAGGCAGTTGTAAAAACTTGAGCGTGGCGTTCGGATTTGAGATTCTTCCGTGTATTTTTCGGCAATCATAGCCGGATCGATGAACGTGTCGCCTCCCGAAAAATAGACGGATTCGCCTTTTTGAATTTCCAGTTCAAAATAACCGGGAACGAGCAGGTCTTCTTTAAAGGGAAATCCGCGTTCCATTTCCTTGGAATATTCGATATCGTTGTACCAGTCGGGATTATGGACGAACGTTGCCGGTTTGTTGAATTGCATGAACAAGTCGGGATAATTGTCGTACATCCGGGTTTTGATTCCGTTTTCTATTTCGACATAATTGGCGTTGGCCGCCGCATTTTTATGAGTCAGGATATTAACGTTCCGGAAAGCGAGGAAGGGCCTGAGACGCAGAAGCGTAGGCGAATGAGCGTCCATTAAGGTATATTTAATCAATATCCGGTTTTCGAATTGAGTAAAGATTTTTTCTTTACTGAGAATCACGCCGCCCACCCGGTAGATGGTATAAGGCACAGAATCAAATTCGAAGCGGCGGACATATTTATGTCCGTTCGGGCTGAAATGGTAATTCGGATATTGATGTACGCCCAAATTAAATTCCGCTCCGTGTTGAATAACCGTTTCGTCCAACGAAGAGAGGATAACGTGATTGTCATTATCCAACTGCGGAACGGGAATTACCAGCAAGCCGTGATACTTCCGGGTATTACAATCGACAATCGTCGTAGAGTGATAGGCTCCGCTACGATTGGTACGTAGAATCTCCCGTTTCAAAGATTCTTCCAAGTTGATAAGAAGCGTTTTATCAAATTTAAGGTATCCCATTGTTCGACATTTTAATATGATTTGAAAGATTAAAAATACAATGAATTATTTATTATGCAAAATTTTATTCCTTTTTTTTCTGTTTTTTGATTAATTTTGTCAGGCATCTAATGGAGCGTTTCACTAAATGCACGCATTTACAAGCTTTTATAAATATTTATTGTTTTTATTAGTGTTTAGAAAGAAATGAGAGTTGAAACGAAGAAAATTATCTATTCACTTACTTTTCCGGCTTTATTTGTCCTGATAATATGGATTATTTGGTTATTGGAAAATAGTTTAGGAGTCGATTGGTATCGATGGGGCGTTTTTCCGGGACGAATTTCCGGTTTATGGGGTATATTGACGCAACCGTTGATTCATTCCGGCGCCGGTCATTTATTTTCCAATTCGGTTCCTTTATTGGTTTTGGGTTGGTGTATGTTTTATTTTTACGAGGAATTGAGTTTTGCCGTTTTTCCCTGTTTATGGATATTGTCCGGTTTTTTCACCTGGTTATGGGGGCGGGAATCTTGGCATATCGGCGCCAGCGGATTGATTTATGCGCTTTCTTTTTTCCTGTTTTTCAGCGGGATTTTCAGGAAATATGTTCCTTTACTGGCCATTTCCTTATTAGTTGCCTTTTTATACGGGAGCGCCGTATGGAACATGTTTCCCGTAGCGGAACTGGTTGATCCGTCGGTTTCGTGGGAAGGGCATTTGTCCGGCGCCGTCAGCGGATTGATTTGTGCCGTTGTATTCAGGAATTACGGTCCGCAAAAACCGGAAGAAGAAGAGGAAGAGGAAGAGTTATGAGTGGCGCGAAGCGAGACAAATACATCAAAGCGTTTGGTAATTACACCAAAATTTTGTCAAGATGTTTGAATATGAGTAAGCCGGTTGCTTCACCCGGATTGGGATGTGCGCTCGATCCGGTACCGGAAAGCCGGCGACAGTTGTAACGGCACAACTAAAAAGGAGATATTTCTTAAAAAATATCTCCTTTTTCCTTTTCTCCCTTTCTCCTTTATTCGATGCCGAACGTTTC
>JAISNS010000252.1 GCA_031276105.1 Dysgonamonadaceae bacterium | reverse complement strand
GCGTTTGTCGCCATTTCGCGGTTTTTCAAAACCAGTTGATTTTCGTGCAGATAAGAACTTGCCCAAGGGCTGTCCGTACTGTCTTTATAATCGATATCCAACTTTTTCAATGCGTAAATTGCATGTTCGCTCCATCCGTTTTTCACTTTGGGTGCAAACGGGTGGAGGGTATCGACCGGAAACACGTTGGTATTGAAAATCTTGTTTTGTGCATATATTTCTTCGGCAATATTTTTGAAAACGGTTCCGCACATTTGTCCGCCGGAAGCGCCGCCAACTCCCGGATTGCGGATAACGACGATGCAGGAATATTGCGGCTGTTCGACGGGAAAAAAGCCGCAAAAAGAAACCTGATGCGTTTTTCCTCCGGCGGTATAACCGGCCGTTCCCTGCGAAATTTGCGCCGTTCCGGTTTTCCCCGCTATCCGGATATACTCCGAGTGAGCCGGCCGGCCGGTTCCCTTCGGGTGATTCACTACGCTGTCCAGCATCTGCCGGATAGCGTTTAAGGTTGATTCCGAACAGATACTTTTGTTGATAACCACCGGTTTTTTCTTTTCGACGGTTTTGCCGTTTTCCTGTATTTCCTTTACGAATATCGGTTTTACCATTTTCCCGTCATTGGCGATAGCATTGAAAAAAGTCAATGTATAAATCGGTGGAATTTGCGTTTCATATCCGAACGACATCCAGGGCAACGTGGTTTTGTACCACGAGTTTTTTGCGGTTTCCGGGTGTCTGATACGCGGAACGGCGTAACCCGGTATTTCCAGTTCCATGTCCCTGTTCAGGCCTGTCCGGTAAATGCCGTCCACGTATTGTGCCGGATTATCGCCGTAGGCCTTCATTATTAATTTGGCCACTCCGATATTGGAAGAATATTGTATGCTCTGCGCGGCGCTTATTCTTCCGTATCCCCCTCGGTTGGCGTTATGGTCTCTCAAGTCTTCACCGGCAATGCGGTCGGTTCCGTTTCCGGTATCTACCGAGTCGTTGGGCTGTATCCGTCCGTCTTCCAATGCGACCAGCATGGAAACGACTTTGAAAGTAGAGCCGGGTTCGCTTAAATCGGCAACGGCGTAATTTCTTACCGATTCGCTGTATCCATTTCTTGTCCGTCCCATATTGGTGATAGCTTTGATTTCGCCGGTTTTCACTTCCATCACTACAGCCGTTCCCGATTCGGCGTTCAAATCGCGGAGTTTAGCGGTCAGGTATTTTTCGGTAATATCCTGAATCGTAATGTCGATAGTTGTAACAATATCTTTTCCGTTGACCGGTTTTTTGTTAACAATATCAATGACTTGTCCGTTGATTTTCCGGCGTATGGCGGTACCGTTTTCTCCGCTCAGCAGGGAATCGTAATAAAGTTCCAAGCCGGTTTGTCCCGTTTTCCCATTTTCATTCTTTTCTTTAGCGATACTTCCGATTGTTCGCAAAGCCAGCGTACCATAAGGATTTACCCGCATCGAAACCGTATCCTTATGCAATCCTGTTTTATAGCGTCCTTTTTCGAAATAGGGCATTTTTTCAATTTCTTTCCATTGGATATAGTCCACGTAATGGTCTAACAGGCGGTAACTTCTATTTTTGCGAATTTTTCCTTTAGCATCTTTTCTCTCGCGGTTTTTCCAGCCGTTCAAGATGTGGTTTTTATATTCGGCAGCCGATTTGTTGGGGAACAGTTTATGAAGTTCGTCGGCCAGCGGATCAACATATTTATTTAAGGTATCGATATTGACGCTTTCTGCGCAAAAGTCGATAGCCAGGTAGTAACGCGGTTCGAAAGTCGCCATCAGGTGATAATCGGACGAATAAATATTTCCTCTTACGGGAACAACCGGTACTTCTATGCCTGCTTGAGTAGCCCCCAATTTTTTCCATGCGCTGCCTTCGACAAAAGAGATATAGAAAGCGCGCCCTAAAATAGCTACTACCACCAAAATGATGAAAGCAGTTACGATAAAGTACTTTTTCCTGATTTTATTATTCAGTTTCTCCGATAACATACCTCGTTATTTACGTATTTCAATGGCCGGCGATTTGGATACAGACAAGTCAATACCTTTCTCTTTCAGTAAATTTTCTATCTGCAATTGCCGGCTGTGCGTTGTCAATCTCGTAGAAAGCGCCAGATTTTCGTATTGCAACAGTTTCAGCGAATCGTTCAACTCCTGTATTTCAGCCAGTTTATTCACGCAGGAATAGCGGTTGCTGATAAAGATTAATACAAGAAGGACAATCCACAGTATCAATTTCGACTGTTTGATGATATAATCTTCAGTCAAAATATCTCCTACAAGGATTTTCAGAAACGAATTTTTCTTTTTAGCCCGTTTCCTATCCGTGTTTTGAGGCTTTTCTTCCGTTGCAATTATTTTAGAGTCGTCTTCCATATTATATTATTTTTGCATACAATTACACATCCTGTCTTTTTTCCGCAATCCGGAGTTTCGCGCTTCGCGAACGCGGGTTCCGTTCGATTTCCTCTTCTTCGGGGACAATCACCTTATTATTAATCACCGAGAAAGGATTCCGGCAATTTCCGAAAAAATCCTTTTCCGGTTCGCCCCTGAAATTTCCTGTTTTGAAAAAATGTTTCACCAATCGGTCTTCCAGCGAGTGGTAGGTAATGACGACCAACCGTCCGCCGGGTTTCAAATAATCGACCGCCTGCGTCAATAATTCTTTCAAAGCCTCCATTTCCCGGTTTACTTCTATCCGCAAGGCCTGAAAAGCCGGCGCCAATTGTTTTTTTTCTTTTTCCCGGCTAAAGCAAGGTTTGAGAATCTCCAACAAATCCGGAACTGTCTGAATTTTTTTCTCACTTCTTTTCCGGACAATTGCCTTTGCTATTGCGCGGGCGTTTTTCAGTTCGCCATACCAATAAAAAACATCGGCCAATGCTTCTTCGCTGTACGTATTCAAAATATCGGCTGCCGTTTTCCCGGCTCTTTTATTCATCCGCATATCCAAATCGCCGACGAAGCGGAAAGAAAAGCCCCGCGTTTCATCGTCGAAATGATGGGACGAAACTCCCAAGTCGGCCAGCAATCCGTCAATAGCCTTTTCCTGATGCCAGTCCATAAAATTGGAGAAATAACGGAAATTGCTTCGTATAAAGATGAACCGTTCATCCGGGAGGATGTTTCGTTCCGCATCAGCATCCTGATCGAAACCGTACAACCGTCCCTGCTTGCCCAAACGCTTCAGTATTTCGGCGGAATGACCGCCTCCGCCAAAAGTAACGTCTGCATAAATTCCCGACGGATGGATATTCAGGCCATCCACGCTTTTTTTCAAAAGAACCGGGGTATGATACGCTTGTTTATCCATGGTTTACGAAACTAAAAATTTCCGCACATTTGCCTGAAACGTATCCGCATCCATCAACGGTTTATCCGTTTTGCTGCGACTCCATATTTCGATAGTATCATTCATTCCCACAAACCGGACTTCACTGCCGATATGAGCCATTTGCAGGTATCGTTTAGGGATAAGGATGCGTCCGTTGGCATCCATATCCAGTACTTCCGATTCCCAAACGAACTGGCGGAACGTTTGTTGCTGTTCTTCGTCGTATTTGTTCAGTTTAGAGCGGAGAAGGTCTAATTCCGCATTCCACGCCTCCGCCGGATACAAAACAAGGCAATCCTGATAAATGTCTTTGCGCAATACAAGCTGCAAATTCCCTGCTGCTTGCAGAATTTTACGGAATATTGCCGGGACGAAAACCCGTCCCTTCGCATCCGTCTTTGCATCCATATTACCTATAAATCTATCCACCGACAATAAACGTTTATTTCAGAGCGTAAAATTACACAATTCTCCACAATTCTCCACAATTATTCCAAAAAAACTTTTCAACAACACTATAAATAGGTTACGGCATCTATAAATAATTGATAAACAAACTATTTATTTTTAATAAAAAGTGGGGGATGATA
>JAISNS010000223.1 GCA_031276105.1 Dysgonamonadaceae bacterium | reverse complement strand
AAAAAACGAAAACAGATGAAAACAAATTTTTTATTTACCGTATTATTTATTTTATTTATGACTGTATCTGATCAAACAAATGCGCAAACGTACACCATTGAGACTACTTTAGGCAATATTCAAATCCGTTTGTATGAAAATACGCCTTTGCATAAGGCTAATTTCGAACGCTTGATAGAAGAACAAGTGTACGACAGCGTTTTATTCCACCGGGTGATTCAACATTTTATGATTCAGGGTGGCGATCCGGCAACCAAACCGGCAAACAGAAACGAAATACCGCTTTATGAAGAACGGGAAACTGTTCCGGCCGAATTTCTTGCCGAAAACTTTCATAAGAAAGGCGCATTGGCCGCCGCCCGTACCGGCGATTTTGTGAATCCCGAAAAGCGTTCTTCGCCAACGCAATTCTACATTGTGCAAGGAAAAACGTATGCCGACGAGGAATTGCAATATATGGAAGAGTTCGGGGGAAAATCGTGGACGCCGGAACAGAAAGAAATCTATAAAACCATCGGCGGAACACCTTTTTTAGATATGGAATACACGGTGTTTGGCGAAGTCGTAACCGGTTTGGACATCGTCGATTCGATTGCCGCTGTTCCCACTCAACCGGGCGACCGTCCTGTTTCGGATATCCGGATTATTCGAATCGTGAAAGATTGATTCGGAATGCAACAATTTCTTGACGATACTTTTTTTATGAGACAAGCCATCGCGGAAGCGCAGGCGGCTTTCGATAAAGGGGAAGTTCCTGTTGGCGCGGTGGTTGTCTGCAACAACCGCATTATCGCACGTGCCCACAATCTTACGGAAACGTTGAACGACGTGACGGCTCACGCCGAAATGCAGGCTATCACGGCCGCAGCCAATGTCTTGGGCGGAAAATACCTCGTCGACTGCACGCTTTATGTAACGGTCGAACCGTGTCCGATGTGTGCCGGCGCGTTGGGTTGGGCGCAAGTCTCGCGGCTTGTTTACGGAGCGCCGGACGAAAAGCGGGGATACCGGAAATTCGCTCCGCAGGCGCTTCATCCTCAAACAGCGGTCATAACCGGAGTTATGGCGGAAGAAGCAGCTTCATTAATGAAAAACTTTTTCCGTATCAGGCGGAATACTTGATAAAATAAAATGAAAAAAATTTTGATTACAGGCGCCGGCGGTTTTATCGGGAGTTTCCTTGTAGAAGAAGCCTTGAAGAGTGGTTTGCAAGTATGGGCAGGCGTTCGTTCGACGACTAACCGTGAGTATTTGCGCGATGAACGTATCGCTTTCATCGACTTGAATTTCGCCGATAAAGCGCGCTTGACGGAGCAACTCTCGGATCATGCCGCCCGCTTCGGCCGGTGGGACTACATCGTTCACAATGCCGGCGTAACCAAGTGTTTGAATCCTGCTGATTTTGAAAAGATTAATTATCTTTATACCCGCCGGTTGGTTGAATCGCTTCTCGAAACCCGGATGATTCCCGAAAAATTTATACTGATGAGCAGCCTCAGCGCGGCTTTTCCCGAAACTGCTTACGGAAGAAGTAAACGAAAAGCCGAACAATTTTTGGAGATGCAAACCGGTTTCCCATTCCTTATTTTCCGTCCGACAGGAGTATATGGCCCGCGCGATAAGGATTATCTCCTTTTGCTCAAGACTATTAAGAGCGGTTTGGATATAGCGGCCGGATTCACACCGCAAAAACTCACATTCATTTACGTGAAAGATTTGGCGAAAGCCGTTTTTCTTACATTGCAAAGTCCGGTTTTTCGGAAAACTTATTCCGTTGCCGACGGCGACGTATATTCCGATAAAGAATTTACCCGGATTGCCAAAGAAGTATTAGGAAAAAAACGGGTAATACAGGTACATATTCCGCTTTTTATCTTGAAAATAGCATCTGCAATGGCCGAAGCGTTTTCCCGTTTGAGCCGGAAGCCTTCGACGCTTAACCGCGACAAATACAAAATCGTGAAACGTCGCGATTGGACTTGCGATACTTCGCCGTTGGAACAGGATTCAGGTTTTCGTGCAACGTACCGTTTGCCGCAAGGTTTACAGGAAACGGTAGATTGGTATCGTTCAAACGGGTGGTTGTAAAGCAATCACTTTATTTTTGGGAACCGTTGCCTGAAATTCTTTCAAGTAAAAAGGTTCGAAATAAGCGACATCTGCAAACGCTTTTTTGTCGAAAGCCTCGTTTGCAAGACTTGTCATTGCCGCCGCCGAAGGATAAATATTTTCAATAAATACAGCATTCGGAGAATGAATAACGGATTTGCATTTGTCCGAACCGTCGCCGAAAAATAACACTTTTCCCTGCGAAAGATATTCATTATAAGTATCTTCGCAGACAATATCCGCATTTACATCCCGAATCAATGCCTGATTTTTGTCATAAACGGCCGCGTACACCTCCATTCGCCGGGCGTCGATCATCGGGCAGAAATAAAGCGCATCGCCGGGATAAGTTTGCGTTTCCATCAATGTCCGGCAAATAATCTTCAAACTGGGAATGGCAATCAAAGGAACGTCCAGCCCGTAACAAAGTCCTTTTGCTAAAGAAACTCCAATCCGAAGCCCGGTATAAGAACCCGGCCCTGCGCTTACGGCGACGGCGTCAACGGGGCAATCGTTTTTTCTTACGTATTCCATTGCTTCCTTCGTAAAAATACCCAAATCGGCAACATGCGAAGCTCCGCTTAAATCCACACGTTCGAAAATAATGTTTTTCCCCATAGAAAGCGCTAATGAACACGCTTTGGTCGATGTTTCTATTTGAAAAATACAAATCATATAATTATACAACTAAAAACTAAAAGTTGCGCAATGTCTTATCCTGAAAAAAGTTGACACGGATAACAAGATGTTACCGGCATAAAAAAGTATGCCGGTAACAAGTATTTTCCTGATAATTTTTTTGTTTATCACATCTAATTTTCAACTGTTATCCGTGCAACGTAACCGCCTGCTTTTGCGGTTTTAATTTTCAGTGGTTTTCCGGCTTCGACTGTTCGCGTCGTCTGTTTGATGTTTTTGGGATTTTTATCGGCGTCTTTGGCATCTTCCCAGCTTTCTATCGAATATTTGCCGGCAGGCAGGAAGCCGGTAGGAAGCGTTATCTCTTTTGCCGTACTGTTGTTCAGAACTCCGATAAACCAGTTGTTGCCCGACTGTTTGGCGATAGCCACGTAAGTGTCCGGCGTTCCGCCAAGGAATTTGATATTGTCCCATACGGTGGGGACGATTTTCAGGAAGTCGGCGCCCGGCTGTCCAAGCAAGTATTTGGGATGTTCGCATACTACGGTGAACGGACTTTCATAGACTACAAATTTTGCCAACTCCGCTGCGCGGGTATTGGCAACCAATGTTGGTGTTTGTTGTTGGAAATCTTCGGCAGTTACATTGTTAAATCCGCCCGGAGTGTAGTCCATCTGGCCGGCAAGCATTCGTGTATATGCCAGTTTTACATTATGTTCGGGACTCATCCCGTTGCTGAACTTGTAGTATTCATTCCCCATAACGCCTTCCCTTGTAATCATATTGGGATACGTGCGGATGATTCCGTCGGGTTTGTAAGCGCCGTGAAAATCCACCATCAACCGGTTATCGGCGGCGCAACGGATGATGTCGCGATACCAGTTTACCATATCCTGGTCGTCTCTGTCCATGAAGTCGATTTTGACTCCTGCAACGCCCCATTCGCGATAGAGCGGGAAGGCTTTTTTGTAAGCGCTGTTGCGATTTACGTCGGTGCTGTAGAGCCAAAGCCAGATGCGTACGTTTTTCGATTTGGCGTAAGCCAGAATTTCGGGCATGTTGATTTGCGGGGCGGCTTTGCAGATGTCGGCTTCGGG
>JAISNS010000189.1 GCA_031276105.1 Dysgonamonadaceae bacterium | reverse complement strand
TGTTTCACACACCGTTTGTTATTGCTTTTACGTTAGCCTTGATTATCCTGATGGTGTTTATGGCTTCCAAACGTTTGAAGCGTCGTTCCCTTGTATTTGAACACCGTTTCAAGGAAAATCTAAATGAGAAAGAGAAATATGAAGAATCGAAAGCGCCCCTGACCAAAGGATTTGTGAATCACGTGCTGGAGCGGGACTTGCACCTGTCTGAATTTCCGATACAATCTTACTATTCCATCGTGGGTAAAACGTTGAAAGAACTGAATTTCCGGCAATATTTCGGTGTAAATGTGGTAACTATCGTCCGGGATGGAGTGCGTATTAATATTCCGAAAGGTGGGGAACGGATTTATCCGGGCGACCATATTATTGTCTTGGGAACAGATACGCAAATGGAGTTGTTTCAACAGCGGCTGGAGGAAAAGCGGTTGAAATATGCCAATCCGGAAGAAAAACAATCACCGGAAGTTTTAATGAAGCAGATTCAGATTGATGAAAAATCGCATTTGAAAGGGAAAAGCATCCGTAATTCCGGCATACAGGAAAAATACAACTGCTTACTGGTCGGCATCGAACGGGATAATTCTTCGATGCAGAATCCGGATTTGGATTTACTCTTGCAAGAAGACGATATTCTTTGGGTGATAGGAGAAAACCGGAATATATTGAAAATAGGGAATGGATAGCATTAGCCTGCCTGTGAACGCAAGGCGTTTAGCGCCCGTTCCATATCTTCGGGCGTATCAATTCCGACGGTTTCTTCATTGGTGATTCCCACTTTAATCCGGTATCCGTTTTCTATCCAGCGGAGTTGTTCCAGCGATTCGGCTTTTTCCAATGGCGATTGAGGCAGGGAAGCAATGGCTTTCAATACTTCGGCTCGATAAGCATAAACGCCGATGTGTTTGTAGAATACATGCGACTGCAACCATTCCGTGTGCTGCTTGCCGCGGATATAGGGAATAACCGAACGGCTGAAATAAACGGCTTGCCGTTCAGGAGTGATTATCACTTTCGGCGTGTTGGGATTAAACAGGTTTTCGAAATCATCATCAGCGGAAAAGGGTTTGACTAAGGTAGCGATTTGTGTATTTTCGTCGTCGAAGCAGGCCTGCAACAGTTTGATTTGGGAGGCCTGAATGAAAGGCTCATCGCCCTGTATATTGATAACGACGTCGAATTTCGCGTTCGACCGGACGTATGCTTCATTACAGCGGTCGGTTCCGCTCCGGTGGTTGGGAGCGGTCATAACTGCCTTTCCGCCAAAGTTTGTTACGGCCTCGTATATTCGTTCGTCGTCGGTAGCGACCCATGTTTCGTCCAAAAGGCCGTCCACCCGTTCATATACCCGTTGAATCATCGGTTTGCCCAGCATATCGGCTAAGGGTTTACCCGGGAAGCGGGTGGAGGCATAACGTGCAGGAATGATTCCTAAAAATTTTCCGTTCATTTTATTTTAATCTCTTCCAGCCATTTCAGGATGAGTGTTTTGCTTTCTTCATGATAGAGAAAGTTTGGCTGGAATCCCCATCCGTGTCCTCCGGCTGGAAAAACATACAGGGAAGCCGGGATATTTTTGTTTTTGAGCGCCGAATAGTAGCGGATACTGTTTGCCGGAAGAACGACTTTGTCATCGTCGCTTAACAGCAGGAATGTCGGCGGCGTATTATCGTCCACTTGTTTTTCCAGCGAATAGCGGTTAACCAATGTTGCGTCGTCGCTATTTTTTCCTAACAAATTGTTTTTGGAACCTTTGTGTGTAATCGAATCGTCGAAACTAATCACAGGGTAGTAGAGAACAGCAAAATCCGGACGGTTTTGAGGTGCGGCCAAGTTGCTTAAAGAAGCAGCCAGATGGCCTCCTGCCGACGATCCGACAACACCTGTTTTGTGCGTATCGACGTTCCATTTTCCGGCATTGTCGCGGATAAAAGCAATGGCTTTTTCGGCGTCGCTCAACGGAATCGTATGGTTGCCACGGGGCAGGCGGTATTTTAATACGACTGCCACAAAACCTTGGGAAGCATACCATTTAGCCATGTCGTGGCCTTCGTGGTCGATAGACAACCATTCGTATCCGCCTCCCGGACAGATAAGTATCGCAGGCGAAAGGCTATCGCTCGCCGAGGGATAATGAACAAATATTTCGGCGTCGGAGGCGTTATCGTCCGGCCAAAGTTTGAACGACTGCATGGTTTGCGCCGGACTGCATACACAGGAAGCAAAAGTACATAACGATAAAAAGATTCGTTTCATAAATAATTGATAATTAATAGTGATTTGTTTGTGAAAGTAAAAGATAATCAAGGACAGTCATTGCCGCCATCGCTTCCACGATGGGAACGGCGCGAGGAAGTACACACGGGTCGTGCCGTCCTTGCACTTGCAAAAGCGTATCCTTTCCGTCTTTATCGACGGTTGTTTGTTTTTTCAGGAGCGTTGCTACCGGTTTGAAAGCCACGCGGAAATAAATGTCTTCGCCGTTGGAAATGCCACCCTGTATTCCTCCGGAATAATTGGTTTTAACGGCTGTTTTTCCGTCTGTCCGGCGATAAAAAAGGTCGTTTATTTCGGAACCTCTGTAGCGGACGCCTTCAAATCCCGATCCGTATTCAAAACCTTTAACGGCATTGATGCTCAACATGGCATTGCCCAAAGCGGCGTGCAGTTTGCCGAAAACAGGTTCGCCCAATCCTGCCGGAACGCCCCGGCAAACGCAGGTAATGACGCCGCCCACCGTGTCGCCTTCGGCCTTGACTTGCCGGATGAGGTCAATCATCCGTTGGGCGGTTTCCGGGTCGGGACAGCGGACAGGCGTTGATTCAATCGCCTCCGGATTCAGTTCCGTATAAGGTTTATTTAATTGAATCGTACCGACTTGAGAAGTATAAGCTTTGATTTGTATTCCTGTTTTTTTCAACGCTAATTGGGCTATTGCGCCGCCCAGTACGCGGGTAATTGTTTCGCGGGCCGAAGAACGTCCTCCGCCCCGGTGGTCGCGTATCCCGTATTTGATTTGGTAAGTGTAATCGGCGTGAGAAGGTCGAAAAACATTTTCCATGTTGTCGTAATCGGAAGAATGTTGATTATTGTTGCGGATAATAAACCCGATCGGGGTGCCGGTAGTTTTTCCGTTGTAAATGCCGGAAAGGAATTCTGCTTTATCGGCTTCTTTTCGGGAAGTTGTAATGTCGGATTGTCCGGGTTTCCGTCTATCCAATTCTTTTTGGATGAATTCGTTATCTAACAAAATGCCGGGCGGACAGCCGTCGATTACTCCTCCGATAGCTTCCCCGTGCGATTCTCCGAAAGAAGTTAGCCGGAATATGTTTCCGAAGGTATTCATCTGTTTTCAGTTACATCCACAATCACAATGACAATTTTCGTCGTCCGAGGAATTGCAATTGTCGCAATCGCATTGCTCTTCACGAGTTAGGGCGGCTATTTCTTCCGGGGTCGGTTCGTGTACGTCGATTACTTCGCCTTTGAAATGCAGGGTTTCACCGGCCAGCGGATGATTGAAGTCCATCACGACTACGTCTTCTCCGACTTCCAAAACGGAACCCATCAGGCGATTGCCCTGACTGTCCATCATCGGAAGGGTTTGCCCTTCGGCAATCCGTTCTTCATCGAATTTTCCATCGACTTCGAAAACTTTTTTCGACAGGTCAACTACATGATATTCGTTGTATTCGCCATAAGCCTCTGCCGGGGTTAATTGGAAAGAAAACGTATCGCCCGTCTGCAAGCCTTCGATATTTTTTTCAAAGGCTTCGAGCATCATTCCCATGCCAAACATGAATGTTAAGGGATGTTCTTTGGTGGCGCGTTCCATCAATTCTGCGTTATCGCCTTCATCTACGGTTAAATCGTATATTAATGATACTACTTTTTCGTCTGAAATTTTCATCGGTAATTTGTTTTTTTTATAATTATTAATCGGACGCAAAGGTAATCATTTTCATTGAACAATTGTTGTATTTGGAACTTGTATTTGCGCTTGTAAAGTTAGCATGAAATTCTCAATTACACACAACCGCATAAAAATATCTTGCAAAATTTATAGGGGAAATAATACTAAAATTTTTGTTCTCATTGTAGTTGTTGTTTATAAAATATAATTGTTAATTCCTAATTCACTTCTATTCCTGTCATTGCGGGCTTGACCCGCAATCCCCTGATGACTCGCAGCACGTTGTTCTGGGGATCCTGCATCAAGCGCGGGATGACAACGCTGTATGGGATGACAGGGGAGATAAACGGGCACAAAAAAACCTGCCGAATCTCTTTGAGAGATAAGGCAGGTATTGTTTTTTCCTGAAACAGGATTATTTTGCTGTGTGTGTTAGCATAATACCATTAACGTCCAAACTTTGGGCGTTAATAATATATAATAAATTGCTATTTACCGGAATTGCCATTTTTTTTAATTGTATTTTACAAAAACCGCTGCAAATATAAATCATTTACGCAAACTATGCAAACTTTTGGAGATAAATTTTACAACGCAGAACGGATTTTCAGAACTCTGTGGTACTCTGTGTAACTCTGTGTTATTTATTACACAGAGAAGGCACAGAGTTACACGGAGATATAAGTTTGCTTGCGGATTTTAGTATCTAACTCCTCAAATTCTTGTAAAAAAGGCAGAATATCGCTTCGGAGTTGAGTTTCCTGTCGTGTACCTTGTACCTTGTACCTCCGGCTTGTCCGGCTTAGGTGTTTCACGAAGCGAAACAATCAATCTGCCGTCATTTTTTTGATGATGCCGTATGCGTCGATAATTCCCAGTTCGCCGGCCTTGCTTAAATCGGCGATTCCGCGTTCCGTATCGCCTTGCGAGAGGCGGGTAAGTCCCCGGTTAAAATACGCTTCCGCAAAATCGGGATTCCGTTCGAGCGCTTTATCGTAATCGGCAATGGCCGAACGGTAATCTTTTTGGGCGAAACGGATATTTCCCCGGTTGAAGTAGGCATACACAAATTCGG
>JAISNS010000121.1 GCA_031276105.1 Dysgonamonadaceae bacterium | reverse complement strand
GTGACTCAACGTCTCTACTGGATTTGTGTAGCCGTCAAATACTACATCCTCGAAACTTGACAACGCTTCGGGGATATAGCCCTCCTTTTCCCGCATCTCTATCACCCAACGATCGCTGTATTCGTGGGCGTCCCATATCTCAAAATACGCTAATATGTGTGATGGCACAAGCATACCACTTACCGTAGAAAATAAACTCTCCGTACTCGGACGTGACAATCGTTTGCGGCCCATATTTCTTCTGATTTTTACAAGGAACAAAAGTACTCAAAAAAATTCATAGCACCTCAAAACAAGAATTAACCGGCAAACCGTAAGTTCAATTAGAAAATGCAACTCAGGTACGAAAAAAATCGCAGCTTGGGGCATGCCCCAAGCTGCGATTTTTTTCTTACCTGAGTTGCATTTACTAATTGAACTTACGTAGGGTGGAAGCGAATAGCTTTCTTCGGCGTCTCAAAAAAGATTTAGCCGAAATTAGTTTGTTAACAATTACTATTACTTTAAAAAAGTAACCGGTTTATTGCGGTAATTCCATTTCTATTCATTATTTTTGCACTTCAATTTAACAATATAAATATTGAAAAACAGGCATTAAAAATCATATATATAAATTTATCAATGAAAACACTGGAACAAATTCTGGCAAATAAACTTTTACAAATCAGAGCAATCAAGCTTCAACCGGCCAATCCTTTTATCTGGGCGTCGGGATGGAAGTCTCCCATATATTGCGATAACAGAAAAACGCTTTCTCATCCGAATATCCGCAATTTTATCAAAGTGGAATTGGCGCGCACGATCATGGAGCAGTACGACAATGCAACGACTATCGCCGGCGTAGCAACGGGCGCCATCGCTCAGGGCGCTATGGTGGCGGAAGAACTGAACCTGCCGTTCGTTTATATCCGGGCAACTCCGAAAGACCACGGACTGGAAAACCTGATTGAAGGTGATTTGAAGCCCGGCTCTAAAGTCGTCGTTATCGAAGACTTGATTTCCACAGGCGGAAGCAGTTTGAAAGCGGTGGAAGCTATTCGCAACGCCGGTTGCCATGTAATCGGAATGGTCGCCATTTTCACGTACAGTTTTCCGATAGCCGAAGAAAAATTCAAAGAGGCAAAAGTAAAATGGACAACTCTTTGCAATTACGACGCTATTCTGGATGAAGCCCTGAAAACCGATTACATCGACGAAGCGGAAATCAAAACTCTACAGAAATGGAGAAAAGATCCCGCAAACTGGCATCCCAAAACAATTTAATCCGTTTATGTCCGAATTTATCAGCGAAATAAAAACGATACCTTTTTCACAAGAAAAGGTATATGACGTATTGTCGAATATGTCCAACCTCGAAAAGATACAGAACCGTATCCCGGAAGATAAAATCACAAATTTCAGTTTCGATACCGATTCCTGTTCATTTTCCGTTAATCCGGTAGGTAAAGTCCGCTTCTCCATTGTTGAACGCGATCCGCCTAAAACCATCAAATTAACGGCCGATCAATCGCCTGTGGCAATAACGATGTGGATTCAATTAAAAGAATCGCAGGAAAACGAAACAAAAATGAAACTAACGGTGCAGGCCGACTTAAATCCGTTCTTGAAGCCTATGTTGTCGAAACCGCTTCAAGACGGGATAAACAAAGTCGCCGACGTATTGGCAACAATCCCGTATGATCAGTTATAAGTTATGAATTATGAGTTATTTGACGCCAACTTATAATTCATAATTCATAACTCATAAATCATAATTCATAATTCATAACTCTCATTATGAAGCTTTGGCAAAAAAACACGCAGATAGACAGGGAAGTTGAAAAATTTACGGTCGGCAAAGACCGTGAAATGGATTTGTATTTAGCTTCGGCCGATGTTTTAGGTTCGATGGCGCACATCACTATGCTCGAAAGCATTGGTTTACTGACTTCCGGCGAACTTCAGCAACTTTTGGATGAACTCAGGTTTATTTACCGTTCGGTTGTTTCCGGCCAATTCACTATTGAAGAAGGCGTAGAAGATGTTCATTCGCAAGTCGAACTGCTGTTGACCCGCCGGTTGGGCGATACCGGGAAAAAAATTCATAGCGGGCGTTCGCGCAACGATCAGGTCTTACTGGATTTGAAACTTTTCACCCGCGAAGCTATCCGTGATTTAGTCCGGCAAGTATCGGAATTGGTCGATGTTCTGCTTGCCCAAAGCAACCGGTATAAAGATGCGCTGCTGCCGGGATATACCCACTTGCAAATCGCAATGCCTTCTTCTTTCGGCCTTTGGTTTGGCGCTTACGCCGAAAGTTTGACCGACGATTTGCAATTATTGCTGGCCGCTTACAAAATTTGCAACCGCAATCCATTAGGATCGGCAGCCGGCTACGGTTCTTCTTTCCCGTTGAACAGGCAAATGACCACCGATTTGTTGGGTTTCGATTCGATGAACTACAATGTGGTTTATGCTCAAATGGGACGTGGTAAGTTGGAGCGCACCGTCGGTTTTGCATTAGCCGGCATTGCCGCCACGTTGTCTAAACTGGCTTATGACGCCTGTTTGTATAACAGTCAGAATTTCGGATTTATCCGGCTCCCCGACGAGTTTACTACGGGTTCGAGCATCATGCCTCATAAAAAGAATCCCGATGTTTTTGAATTGACACGAGCCAAATGCAACCGTATCCAAAACATTCCGCCACAAATCACGATGATTAGCAATAATTTGCCTTCCGGTTATTTTCGCGACCTGCAGATTACGAAAGAAGTTTTTCTCCCTTCTTTCAGCGAATTGTCGGATTGCCTCCGCATGGCCGTTTTGATGATGCAATCGGTGCAAATCAACGAACATATCTTAGACGACGATAAATATGCGTTGCTGTTCAGTGTGGAAAAAGTCAACGAGTTGGTATTGCAAGGCGTTCCTTTCCGTGAAGCGTACCGGCAAGTCGGCTTAGCCATTGAATCCGGTCGTTTTACCGTCGAAAAGAAAGTCAATCATACGCATGAAGGCAGCATCGGCAACTTGTGCAACGACAAAATTGCCGCGATGAAAACACAAATCATCCGGGATTTTAACTTTGAGCAAGCGGAAAACGCCATAGCGAAACTCCTTCAATCGTAAGATATTTCACAATTTATTGAAAAATGCACGGATAAACTCGTCGCCATTCAACAAGCCCCATTTTCCTTTTTTCGCCGAAAACTCATCATAAACCGTTACTGTGTCGGGCGTTAATGTGGGATTACAGATAACAAACGGTACCGGATCGCCGGTATGCGTTTTTATCCGGCAAGGCGTTGGGTGGTCGGGAAGGACGGCAATTGTTAGCGGTTCCGTCCAATGCTTCGTTTCGTCCAAGATAATTTTCAAGATACGGCTATCCAAATATTCGATAGTTTTCACCTTCAAATCCACATTTCCTTCATGGCCGGCCTCATCGCTGGCTTCGACATGCAGATAAACAAAATCTTTTTCTTTCAAAGCCATCAAAGCGGCGCGGGCTTTTCCCTCGTAATTTGTATCATAAAGTCCGGTTGCTCCGGCAACTTCGATGATTTCCAAGCCGGCATATACGCCGATGCCTTTAATCAGATCGACGGCGGAGATAACGGCTCCCGAACGTACCGGATATAAGGTGGAAAACTTTTCCATTGCCGGTTTGTAGCCGGGCGACCAGGGCCATATACTGTTAGCGGCATCCTTTCCTGCGGCTTTCCGTTTCAGGTTTACCGGATGATCTGCCAGCAATTCCTGCGAGCGGAGGATTAAATCGTTCAGGTAACCGGCTGCCGGTTGAGCATCCGGATGCGCCGGACGAATCAAAACCCGGCTGAATTCCGTTCCGCACACATCGTGTGGAGGCGTACAAATCAAGCGTTTATCCCCGTCTTTCAGTTTCAGTAAATGACGGTAGGAAACACCCTGAAAAAAACGGAGACGATCGTTTGCCAAGCGATCATTCAGATAAGCGATCAAAATACCGGCTTCTTCATTGGAAATATGTCCGGCCGAATGATTCTTTATTTTTCCGTTTTCGATACAAATCAGGTTGCAGCGCATCGCCATTTCTCCGGGCAGGATATCCACTCCCATGCTTGCCGCCTCCAACGAACCACGCCCTTCCAAGACTTCGGCGACGTTGTATCCCAACACCGAAAGATTGGCCACCTCGCTTCCCGGCGCCATTCCACGGGGAATGGCGTTTAATAAACCCGAGCAACCTTTTTCGGCCAAGTAATCCATAGAAGGAGTCTGCGCATATTGCAAAGGCGTTTTGCCGCCCAATGATTCGACAGGTTCATCAGCCATTCCGTCGCCAAGAATAATCAAGTATTTCATTCGTGAATCTTTTATTAAACAACAATTTTTTATGTAACGTCGTAATTTTAAGTGCAAAGTTAGTATAAAATTCTCGTCTTACACACAAACGGATAAAAATTAGGGGGTAGGTGAACTCGCCCCCTTGTATCAAGTTGCAGTTTTTATAATTTTGCGTTACACAAAAAATCATTGAGCGTAAATTAATATACACGTAAGCCAAATAAAATGTATCGTTGGAGGTGTGTTGAAAAGTCTAAAGCAAGAAAGATTAACCCGGAAAATCCTTGTCTCGTTTACATCCCGGCGCCAAGGTTGCAACCCTAATTAAAACATTTTATATAAACAACTTAGATTGTCTTTTGTCGAGATAGGGCGACTCGAACGCCCGGCCTCCACGTCCCGAACGTGGCGCGCTACCAACTGCGCTATATCTCGTTTTTTGGCGATGCAAAGTTAGCATGAAATTCTCAATTACACACAACCGCATAAAAATATCTTGCAAAATTTATAGGGGAAAGGCGTAAGAATGGTTACCGAATAGGGTCTTTTTTTTACCGACTGACATACAATGGCTTTTTCCCCTTCCGTGTAGCCGGCTATTTTTCCTGATAGCGCCTCAAAAAAAGATTTGACCAATTTTTATCCGTTTGTGTGTAAAACGAGAATTTTATGCTAACTTTGCACCGCTTAAATGAATAAGTAATCGGAGATATATTGTTTATTTTTAGTTT
>JAISNS010000350.1 GCA_031276105.1 Dysgonamonadaceae bacterium | reverse complement strand
TAGTACACCGGGTCGCACGTCCGTATTTCGCGGCTCCAGTCGAAGGAGAATCCTATTTTGTCTAATTGTTCACGGTAGCGTTTGATGTTTTCCTCCGTCGTGATGGCCGGATGTTGCCCGGTTTGAATGGCATACTGTTCGGCAGGCAGACCGTAGGCGTCGTATCCCATCGGATTGAGCACATTGAATCCTTGAAGGCGTTTGTAACGCGCATAAATGTCCGATGCGATATATCCCAAGGGGTGTCCGACGTGCAATCCGGCTCCCGATGGGTATGGGAACATGTTGAGGACGTAGAATTTCCGCTTTGTGCGATCTTCCGTTACCCGGTAAGTCT
The DNA here is from genome assembly GCA_031276105.1 of Dysgonamonadaceae bacterium. GTDB lineage: Bacteria > Bacteroidota > Bacteroidia > Bacteroidales > Azobacteroidaceae > Azobacteroides. The sequence continues at coordinate 2,378 of JAISNS010000350.1, read as the reverse complement.
TTTCGTCTACCCATCTTTTTTGCCATTTCTTTTCGATCTCCCTGAAGTTGTATTCAGTTTGAATGTTTCTTTCCATATAGTTATCTGTTATGAATTTCAGTTTGTTTTTGGCTGTTTCGTGCGAAACAATTGCGTAATAACGAATATTGAATAAGTCCGCATAAGGTTTAAACTTGGATCTATAAGAATCGTTTAGAGCCGGTAAATAAGTCTTTTGCGCTTCATGGATATGAATGACCGATATGAATTTAAGCGTATTTTCCTTTTTAATCAGCCTGTTTGTTTGTTCGTGAATGTGTATGCCTTCGGTTGTTTCTTGTAAAGCGGCATTCAGCATTTGTAAACTATCGACCGATTTTTTCACTAATTCCCATACGCGTTCTTCGGATGTGCGCTTTTCCGGATCGTCTTTGGTATAATCTTTTAGCTCTATCAAGTAGAATGTATTGTCGGTATGGTCTAACCAACAGACATCCATTTCTTTAAAGTGATTTCCCGAAAGACGCCTGAACACATGACAGTCTTGAAACCTAAACCAGCTATCTGTAGGGAAATCTAAGGATATTCCGCTTTCTTTAAACCCACTCATTTTAAACCTAAATTCAGATTTATTTCTTCGTTGTACATGTCCATAAATTCTTCTACGATGGAGTTCATGGGAAATTCGTTCTTCAAGTCGCTGAATGTGCTTTTTATGTCATTATTCGTATCGTCTTTTTCCAAAGAGCAGCAGAGTATACTTTGTTGCAGCTTGGTGGCGATGATATGTAATTGTTTCAGTACGAAATAGTTGTGCGTTGTTATGAATAGCTGTACGTTGGAACCGGCCAGTATGGATAATAAATGAATCATTTCCCTGATGGCGCTCGGATGTAAGCAGGTTTCCGGTTCATCCATGAACAAGACGGTGTTTTCTGTAAGTTGTCTGTTTTTGATCAAGGTAGTAAGTATTCCTACGTGCTTTATACCTTCGGCGGTTAATTGCATGGCAAATTCGGAATTGCTGTTTTTAAATACAAACCTGTCGCTGGATTCTATTTGAATTAATTCTCCGCCAAACATCTCAATAAGCGTATTCTTGGCGTGTTCGAAGTTCTCCGCCAGTTGTTCGTCTCTTGTGGGTACGTCAAGCGCGTCAATCAAATCGGTATAGGTTTCATCAAATCCGGGGTAATGATGGATATTGGTTATTGCTTTGATGGAATTGAAAGCGGTCAACACTTCTTTTGCGGGAATAAAGATGTAGTTTTTCTTTTTCTTTTCATCAATAGAATATTGGATATTGGTAACCTCTGTTTTTGTGGCTTCGCCGAAAGACAAATCAACCACACTGTCATCCGATGAGAGTTTGGCTTTTAGCCGGTCGATACTTCCTTTTTTCACTAAATCGCCGAGACCCGATTTTCTCGACTGGAAAACCCGGTAAAGCTTTTCGGAAAGAATTTTTTTGTAATTGACATGATTGTCGTGCTGTTTGATTTTAATGTATTGTTCGTTTGCTTTTCCAATGGAATACATTAATTTCAAAAGGCCGGTTTTCCCGGTACCGTTTTTACCAACTATAACCGTTATGTTTGGAAAGTCTATGGGGTTTTTAAAATACGAAATCCCCATAAAGTTGGATATTTCTATTTCTTTCATCTCGTTCGGTATTTGTGATAGCCTAATAAATAGGCTACAAATGTACGTGATTTATTTCAAGATTGCTATATTTTGGATGCGGATTACTATAGTTTGGACACGGATGGCGCGCCATCCGCATCCAAACCATGGTAATAAATCTCGAAAAACCCCAAAATCCTGTCAAGAGGCAAAATCCAATTATTTTTCGTATTGTTGAAAGAATTGCGAGTTTCCTTACAAATTTTCATTTGCGAGCAGCTCTCTAAATTTTCCGTGCAGCATTTCACTCCATCATCAACGCATTTGGATTTTTCCGGTTGGCAAACTTCAGGAAGTTCAACGCAAAATTTGAAAAGGTCAACGGAAAAATCCAAATGCGTGGGTGATTTTGGAGTCGCCGGGCACGCGCACAAAAAAAGAGGCCGACTCTCGCCAACCTCTTCCTTGTGTATGGTAATTGCAATCTATTTTTATTTAACGCTACAAAGATACAACAAATAATTGAATCCCAAACAAGTTTTAAGGAGAAAGAAATAAAAATCTGCCGGATTGATTATCTTTGTCTGCTAATCATTCAATACAGACAAATGGCTATAGATAACGATATTGTACTCACCCCGATGATGAAGCAATTTTTGGAATTGAAAGCGCAGCATCCCGATGCCGTGTTGTTGTTCCGTTGCGGAGACTTTTATGAAACATACTCCGCAGATGCCGTTACGGCCTCGGAAATATTGGGGATTACACTGACAAAA
>JAISNS010000310.1 GCA_031276105.1 Dysgonamonadaceae bacterium | reverse complement strand
TTAATTATTTTGGTTTATTTTCAAATATTGCTTATATTTGCGGCAATTAAAAGACATTAACTAATTTCAAACCATTCATCCTATGAAAAAAGTAATCCCTTTCACGATTATGATCCTTACCGGTTTGTTTTCGTTTCAAGCACAGGCTATTGGAGAATTAATTTCAACCGATGCCCGCTCTTTTGCCTTGGGTAACCTGCACGCCTTGAGCCGCGAATTTCTCAATCCGGCTTCTCTTTCTTTCCATACGAATCCGCAAGCGAGCGTGTCCGTTTTGAATCAGTTCGAAATGAAAGAGTTGAATACGTTTTATCTCGGAGGAAAGTATCCGAATCCTTATGTGGACGCCGGTTTAACGGTTTCTCATTACGGTTATACCGATTACCGTATTGTTCAGGTTCAGAGTGGATTTGCCAAAAAGATTCTTCCTAATCTTGCCGTCGGACTTAATCTGATTTATTTCAGCGAATCATCGTTTCTGGAAGAACGCGACCGGAATTGCTTGAGTTCGGATATCGGCCTGTATTACCAATTCAATCCTAAACTTGCTTTTGCATTTCTGGCAGCCAATCTTCTGCATACTTTTCCCGACCGGATAGAAAATTTTTATGGCGGATTGAGTTACGAAGTTGTGGAAAACTGCTCTTTCCTGCTTGAAACACATTACGGCGTAAATCGCTATTTCAATCTTTCGTTAGGGATTGAATATGAGTTGGTAGAGAAGTTTAAAATACGGACAGGTATCCAAACCGGCATTAAGGCGCCTTCATTCGGAGTCGCCTTTCAACAAAATCTGTGGACAATGGATGCCGGTTTTTCCCTTCATCCGGTTTTGGGCGTGAGTAGCATTATCGGAGTCAATTATCATTTTTAGGTTGATTTTATGAAAAGGAAATATTTGTTTAATAATCAACCGCTTGCCGGAAGAGGGTGGGGGAGTGTTTTCCCGATTATCATGTATTTACTGATTCCGATAACCGGGTTTGTTGTTCAACCCCTTTGTTCCCAAACCAATCCGGACAACAACCACTGGATGTCGTACTTGGAAGAACTGGCCGGAAACGAAGAGTTGGAAGAAAGTTATATTGAAAATTTATATGAAGAATTGTCGTATTTAAGTGAAAATCCGTTTAATATCCATACGGTCGGCAAACAGGATTTGGAACGTTTGCCTTTTCTTAACGCCATACAGGTCGAAAATTTGCTGTATTACATTTACAAATACAGTCCGGTTGTCAGTCTGTATGAGTTGAAAAATGTAGAGAGCTTGGATCAACAGACGATCGGATATTTACTCCCGTTTTTGTATGTGGGTGAAACAGAAGATAAACCGCAGGAAAAGCAGATTTTGAAATGGGGAAAACACGAGGCTTTGCTGGGAACTAATTTTACTGTTCAGCGAAAAGCCGGTTACCAAAAAGTTTCCGGAGAGGAACGGGATATGCACCCCAATTTGTATTACCGGGGAAGTCCTTATGCCCTTTCGTTCCGTTACACGTTCAATTACAGGGACAAGATACAGTTTGGCCTTACGGGAGAAAAAGACGCCGGCGAAGTTTTTTGGGGATCGCAGCAGAAGGGGTTTGATTTTTATGCGGCCAACTTACTACTCAAGGATTTTGGTGTTTTCAAAACGCTCACATTCGGCGATTACCGCCTTGCGTATGGCGAAGGATTGGTTTTGAATAATCATTTTTCGATGGGAAAAACATCGGACGTCATCAATATCAATCAAAAAAACACCGATATTAAACGGGATGTTTCGACGAATGAAAACCAGTTTTTCAGAGGAGTTGCCGGTACTTTGAAGTTTAAGCAGTGGGAAAGCAGTTTCTTTTTTTCTTCGCGCCGGTTGGATGCTTCCGTAGATAGTGCGACGATAAGCGCCTTCAAAACAGATGGATTCCACCGCACAGCCGGCGACAGGGAAAAAGAAAAGACCGCCGAAACAACTTTATACGGGAGCCATATCCAATGGAAAAACGATTACCTGACAGCCGGCATGACTGCGGTCTATTATGCCTTCGGAGAGAAAGAACTCTATCCGGACGTCAAACCCTACAACCTGTACTATTTGCGGGGAAAAAATCATTATAATGCGAGTATTAATTATTCGTATCGCAGGAAAAAATGGGTTTTCCAAGGCGAAACGGCTGTTGATAAATCGGGTAAGATGGCCGCCATTCATAATTTATTGCTTTATCCGGCGTCTTTGGTCGAATGGGTATGTTCGTACCGTTATTTCGACAGGGGCTATAATGCTTTGTATGCCAAATCTTTTTCCGAATCGTCGGCGGTTCGGAACGAGAGCGGTTTTTACACAGGGGTAAAATTTCATCTTTTCCGCTTGTGGGAACTGGCCGCTTATTGGGACTGTTTTACTTTTCCATGGATGAAATACGGCGTTGACGCTCCTTCTTCGGGAAATGATGTTTTATTTCTCCTCTCTTATCATCCCAAAGTAAACATGCAGATGAATGTCCGCTACAAATGGAAAGAGAAAGAGAAAAATTATATTCCGGAAAATGATCCGGAAACCTTAGTGATACCTTACAGTCAGCATCAGGTACGGTATCAGTTCAATTATCAGCCTCATCCGGCGCTTGGTCTGAAAACGCAGGCCGATTACCACCGCTATACGAGTGCGGGCAATACACCCGCCGGTTGGAGTATCGCGCAAAATGCCTCTTTTGCACCGGAAAACGACCGCTTTCAAGTAGATGCCGGACTGGCTTACTTCCATACTCCCGACTGGAATACGCGGATGAACATCTATGAAAAAAATGTGCTTTACGCATCCGCTTCATCGCTGTATTACGGCGAAGGATTGCGTTATTATGCCTTAATGAAATGGAAAATTTCCGATTGTTTTACTTTTTATCTTAAAGGCGCCTCCACTCATTACTACGATAAGCAGACGATTAGTTCGGGGACGGAAGAAATATCCGGAAAGGAAAAAAGCGATATTTATCTTTTAATCCGGTATAAATTTTAAATTTAATGGAACGCGGATGACACGGATGGGGCGGATAACCACGGATTTTATACCAACAAGGGGGCTTGCCCCCTTGTCAATCCGTGTCCATCCGCCCAATTCGTGTAATTGGTAAGAAAGGAAAGTGCCGGAAGCTACTTGACGCAACGTAGCGAGTTCCCGTAGTTGCGAGGGCTGCCGCCCAGCGAGTTGAATCTGCTGTTGTCAACGTTCGCGTTCATGCCGTAATTCGACGAGATGCTACTCTCAGTGGACGACCAATAGTAGCCCCTCATTTCATCGTACACAGAGCCTATGTTAGCGAAGCTACCAAACAGCCAACCGTCAACACCGGGAGATTCATGAGTACCACCGGTTATCGCTGAGTTATTACCGCCGCCGGAATAGTTCACAAAGTCATCCTGTGACGGAACCCGCCACGGAGCGGGACACAAAATATCGGCATGGGTTGTAACCATACACCATGTAAACCAAGAACCGTAATTATCTGTGTCATTAGTAGCGTCGGAAGTGCTGACCCGATGATCGCGATAATCAACTGAACTAGGCTCCATGGGAAGACTTGTCTTAGAACCCCTGCCAACTATCTTCACAGGAGCAGAAAGGGTTATGCCATTACGTGTATATTCATCATCGTTAATGAAATCAACATTGGCCGGAGTAATAACACTACCACCATAGGAAAGCGTTGCATCACAATTGGAAACAGAACGAAGAACAACGCCGGTAACCGCCAAACGAGTAGCAGAAACGCAACCGGTAACAGTATTACGTGATTCGGCATAATACGTTTTGATGGCAGTTAATGTTTCTGTAAAGGAAGATATTCCAATTTTACCTGATATTCGAGAACCGCCGGTCTCAGTGGTATACCAGTCAATCACATGATCGGTCGGAACTGCTGCGCTAAACGTA
>JAISNS010000164.1 GCA_031276105.1 Dysgonamonadaceae bacterium | reverse complement strand
CAGGGAAAAAGAGGCGGCGAGGAAGGAATACCAAAAAGCCATGCTCCGGGGCGATTCCGCCTATATGATGACCAATGACGAATCCAATATTTTCAGGATGCACATCGGGAAAATAGCCGCCGGGGAAACCGTAAAGGTGAAGATTGACTACATTGACCATTTCGACATTGTGGATAACCAAATACGGATACTTATTCCGACGCTCGTGCCGCCGCGATACCAATCGGAGGTTACCGGCAAACTCAATTACAGCAAGGACGAGGTGGCATACCGGGGCAATGTGACGGTCTGCTTTGACAAATCATTGTATATCGAAGATATAGAATCAAAAACGCACAGCATAAAACTTGAAAACAACACGGTAACCGCTCGAAATATCAAGCTGGAAAAGGATTTTGTGCTGGATGTACGCCTTGCGGCGCAAGCGTTCTCGAAGGGTTATTGCCACGCTTTGCCCAACGGCAACCAAGTGGTTTATCTTTCATTTTTTCCCGATATTGAAATGGAGGCGCCGCGCAAGTCCAAGGATTATGTGTTTGTAATAGATGTGTCGGGCTCAATGTCCGGCTTCAAGCTGGAACAAACAAAGGAAGCAGTCATCAAATGCCTGAAGCAGCTTAGCGCGGGCGACAGGGTTAACGTCATCGCTTTTGAGCGTGATTACGCATTGTTTTCCGAACATCCGGTTGAATATAACGCCGAAAATTACGAAAAGGCGAAAAAATTTGTCCAATCGCTGCAAGCCCGCGGCGGCACGGAGCTTTTTGCCCCGCTGCAAAATGTGTTGCAGCGCGCTGACGGCGAAAAAATAATTTTTCTTTTTACCGATGGCGAGGTGGGAAACGAAAGCGAAATTGCCGGCTATGTCCGGAAAAACATTGGCCACCATGCGCTTTTTGTGTTTGGCATAGACTCGTCGGTCAATAAAAAAGGGCTGTGCGACATCGCGGAAGCGGGCAGGGGCAAAGCGGAATTTATTGTGAAGGATGAGCTGATTCAAGAGATGATAATCCGTCAGTTTGGCCGGGTGCTGTCGGCCAATCTGTTCGACGTCGCGCTGAATCCGAAGACGAATAAGGTGATTGACAAAATAGAAAAGTCGCGCGTACTCTTTAACCATGAGTTTTACGATGTGTTGATTGAAACGGATCATGTTGCGGACGATTTTGAGCTGATTTGCCAATCTGGGGATAAAATGTATTCCTTCGTGATTGCTAAAGAGGCGCTGGCACATTCGGCTTTGCCACTCGACAAAATTTACGCTTCCGAGCAGATACGGCGGGCGGAAAAGTACATCAACAGTCGTTGGGATGAGGATCATAAAGGGTACAGGGAACGCATCGTGGAAATCGCCGTGGAGTACCAAATTGACTCGAAATATACGGCATTTATTGCGGTGAATGAGCGTGGTGAAAAATTGACCGACGTCCCGGACCGGCAGGATACGATGCTGGAAGCGCCCGCAGGGTGGAACATGATGACGCACCCCAAAGCCGGAGAACTACTGTGTTGTTATGCGTGTGAGGCGAGCCTAATGCCGGAAAACGACGACGCTGCCGTTACTATCAGCCTGCTGTTTGAAAAAATAAAAGAATGTGAAGCGTTAATCAGTCAAAACCGGGACTATCAAACGGTTTTTGATGAAATTGTTGACACGTTGCGGCCGCATTTTGCCGCGCCTTCGAAGGCATACAAAGCGCTTTTCCGAAAAATGAAGCGGGCCACGCCAAAGGTTTATGCTTTGGTGGCGTTGTATTTGTGATCATCCTTTGATGAATCCTATTTTTCTGCCTTCTTTTTTGTACAGCAATTCGCTGCGGCAGTAGTTGTGCATGGCTTCCATGGACGGGTCTGTACCGTTCAAAATCGTGTCCACGGTGCGTTTCCTGACGATGTTTTCTATTTGCCCGCCGCTAAAATCGTAGGCGGCGGCCAGCTCTTCCGCTTCCTGCGCCGATAGCGAGGGAATCATGGAAAGCCATATCCTTTTTTTGGCTTCCACGCCGGGCTTGTCGAATTCTAATTTGTACAAAAACCGGCGTTCAAAAGCCTTGTCCAAGTTCTGCGTGAGATTGGTGGTGGCAATCATGATGCCGTCGAGGTTTTCCATCTCTTGCAGGATAATATTTTGGATGGCGTTTTCCGTTTGGGCTACACTGCCGGTTCCCGTATCCTTGCGTTTTCCGATCACGCCGTCGGCCTCGTTGAACAGGAGGATAGGCGTGGCGGGCTGCGTTTTTACGCACGCGCGGTAACGGTCGAATATCGCTTTAATTTTCTTTTCGCTTTCGCCGAACCAGCAGCTTTTCGTTTCCGAGATATCAACCATCATGATGTCGCGGCCGGTGGCGCGGGCTATTTGATACACCGTTTCCGTTTTGCCTGTTCCCGGAGCGCCGTGGAAGAGGCAGGCAAAACCCTTGCGCATGCCGCTTTCTTCGAGTCTTTTTTGCACGGCCGCGAAACGATCTTCTTGCAGCAGCGTGGTGAGCTGCGTGATTTGCGCCCGCTCGCGCTCGTTGTAAAATAATTCTTTAGCCGCGATGCTGTCGTGCTTGAGGAGACCTTTTTTACTTTTACTTTGTTTGATTTTGATGTCCAACTCCGGAAAAAGCTGTTCTTTGGCGTTGTCGGTTATTCTGTAAAATTCGGTATCGGCCAATCCATTGTCGTTGTTATACTCCACGATGAGCTCTTTTTGCAGTTCATTTTCGCCTTTTTGCAGCTCCGATTTAATATGTTTGAATTCCCATTTTCCTTCGTAGAGGTCTTCCAAATCGCGGAATCCGATGCAATCGTCATCTAAATTCACGAACCGGTGGCAGAACAACAATAACAGTAAAAAATCATCGCTGTAGCTGTAGATACTGCCCCATTCTTTTATTTTTTGGCAAAAGGCCAATGTCTTGTTGTCTTCAATAAGAGATCTCAATTCTGCCTCTAACCCCCTGTAGGATATTTCTTTATTATCCCGCTCATCAAATAGCCGCTCTATGCGTTGAAACAGTTGTTCCGTGTTCAGGTTTTTGTTGCTTTCCGGCTCGTAGGCCACGCCCTGCTTTACCGCATTGATGACTTCATGCGGCACACGATAGGTTTTTTCCCCTTCGTCCGAGCAACCGCGCACCAGGCGGCGTTTTTCCAGCTCCTCCACGTCGCTCATCATGCTGATTGTTTTTATATTCCGGCAACCCATGAATTTGGAAATTTCATGCAGGAAAATGCGGGTATCATTACATTTTTCCATAAAAACGGAGAAAATGACAACCTGGTTGGCGGACAGTGTCAGGGCTTTCGCCACGAAGCGGATGCTCGCTTTGGCTTTTTCGTAAAACGCGTCGTCTAATCCCGAATTTTCCGCCAGCTCTATGATATGTTCGATATGCCCTAACAGTGTTTTGGGCTTGCGTGTGGCGACAGGTTGCCCCTGCGCTTTTTCCTGCGTGATTTTTAGTGATCTCATACCTTCGAAGCGTTGTTATTTTTTACAAAAATACATCACGACTACGCCAAAACATGTCGTAGTGCCTAATTTATCCATAACGATAGTTGTGTGTCAGGGTTCTTTTTAGGATAGAAAACACCAATAATAACAAATGGATTTTTACTTCTTCTCATATGCCATTCTCTTGTTGTGCCAAGGAAGAAATATATGTCATGCTCTTTTATGAAGACGTCAAAGTATTTCTTTTTTACGGCTTGACAAGCTTTCGCTTCGTCTCCGTTATTATCCCTTAGGCAGTTCCAGAATAATTGAGCGATTTCCCAATCTTCAATCATTAGTGTTCTGGTGGTCTTACTTTCTTCTTCAAACTTGTATGAAAACGTATAGGGTAGCTTTGCCGATAATTCTTTTTGAATGGGATGATCAGGGGTATCAAAATTTATTTGGTGCTGTTGTATCAAACTTTTCCATTCCGGCTTCCATTCCCGTTCGCTCTCTTCAATTATAAAATCTTTGATTTTTATCGGTTTAAATGTGGCCAAAGAAATATTCTGTGGATCTTTAGAGTCCTCAATCAGTTTATTCATGTTTGTATAGACATTTTTCAGGCAATACATTTTTCTTTCTTCCCAAAACCTTTCTGTTCCAATGTTATTATGAATAATTAGATCCTTGAAATTATAATCATTAGGCGAATGGCTTTCAGGGCGGAAGTCGTCCGTGCGTTTCTTTAGGTCAAGTTCAATCCATGTATATTTTGTTTGTTGAATGCGACCATGCACCTTTAGTCCTCTCAAAAAACTTAATGGCATGGGATAAATTCTAATCCATGTTCCGTCTTCTAAAACTCCAGCCGTACAAACCAATTCGTCGTAGCTTCTTGATGGTAATGGAATAGTAGTAACCGTTACAAGGACTTTTTTTCTCATTTAAACTTATAGATTGTTTAACTTGGAATCTTTTAAAGCGTCCAAAGTCATTAAATTTTTAGCAATAACGCCTCTATGACACATACTAACGTCTTTTTCAAAACAAGTTAATGCTACACGTTGATTTTCCCGAAGTATTTCAATTATACTGAGCAGATAAGAATTGTTAGCTATCAATGTTGTTTTTTCGTATGTTTCAAACAATCTTTTGTAGTCGGAAAAGGTTTTCAAATTATGTCTCTCTTCCGATTCGATACCCAATTGTGGAATGTGCACATATTTTATGTCCACTTTTTCGCAAGCGTCCTTTAATAAGGATTTTGAGAATCCCCATTTCTTACTCAAAGGATTTTTTCGAACATCACAAAGAACTTTAATGTTATTTATAATCAACAAATTTATATATGTTTCTAAGGTTTTTCCTTCATATCCAATCGTAAATAAGCATTTTTCCGATATATTCCTTTTTTGTAGTAGTACTTTTTCTTTCTCCTCTGCGCCAAGTATATCATCGAGAATTATGCTATTTATAGCCCAGAAAGGATAATTGACGTAGGTATATTTGATCAAGTCATTACTATTATATATCCTGAATGTATTATAAATATAGTTTAATATCGCTTTATCTTCAGCCCGTAACTGATCTATAAAACCATCATCACTTGATAATTGCCAAACTGTTGATGTCCCATTGTGCCTTTTCTTAACATATCCCATTTTTTCAAGTACATTAAGATCATTATTGGCTTGTAAAGAGAAACAACCGTACTTATACGGAATAAAGTCGAATGATTTTTCTTTTTGTTGACGGGTTAAAAGAAATAAATTCTTTTGCAGTGGAGTTGATAAAACTTCACCCCCCAGCTTCTGAATTAATCCTAATAATAACTTTCTTCTATAATAAAACATGAGTCAAAGGTACGAAAATAAGTTTTAAGCGAAAAGAAATGTGCCGTGTATTTTACAATTGTTTTACCGCCGCATTCCAAAACATGGTGCGGTCTTCCTGCACCGACTGTCCTCCGGTTTGGTGGACATGCCCGAAAATATGGTTTTTCGGTCGTGCGAGCGCTACCAATTTGCGCAGTGTGGGGCATCCCGTGTGGGCGTCTAATAGGCCTGCCGGTGCGCCGTGTGTAATGAGCACGTCCACACCCGAAGGAAGGTACGACTCGTTGTGCATCCACGGGCGCACGGGCAGTGAATAAAAGCGCACGCCGTCTAAAGTGACGCCGTCATCTTCGAGGAAGATGACGTTTTGCGGCACCATGCTTTTGGCGAAATCGGGCGCAAACTCAAACGGCAGGTCGTGGTTGCCGGGCACGAACAACTTGTTCCCGGCGGGCAGCGCCGCGAACCACGCGAAGAAATCCGTGAGCTGAAGATGGTCGCCTGCCTCACAGGCGTCGCCGGCAAAGATGACGGTATCCACGTCGCCGGGTACGGTGATTTGCCGGTGCCGGCCGTGCGTGTCGGCCAGCGCGAAGAGTTTTTGTTTTTTCCCCGAAGGGGTGTGCAGTTCAATTAACATGGTTTCCTTTTTTTGCAAAGATAAGGTAAAATTTATAATGTGGTATGTTTCATCGCCCTGTCGAACATCACCAGCGAGCCGGCCACCGCCACGTTGAGGCTAAACCTGCCCGGCAGCCGGACTAACTTGTGGCATTGCGTCCTCACTTCTTCCGGCAGGCCCTCGTCTTCGGCCCCGAGCAGGTAAATACACCGTTCGGGGTGCTTGAATGTCCGGATATCTTCACTGTGCGCATCCATTTCGACGCCAACCAGCGGGCAACCGTAGGGCAGGTGTTGGTAAAAATTTTCAAACGTCGCGTAGTCGTAAAGGGGAATGTGCCGAAAGGCTTTGGTTGTGTCGCTTGCCTGCTTTTTGTATCTTCCGCCTATCGTGAAGATGAAATTTGCGTCAAACAAGTTCGCCGACCTCCAAAGCGTGCCGAGGTTTTCGACGGTTTTCCCTTTGAATATGCCGATGCCATAATACCCTCTTACGGACGGTGTGGGGCACTGCGCCACTGTACAATTTTCCGGTTCTCTGCTCATCGTTGTTACCTTTAAAAATTATTTCTGCGTGCAAAGGTAACGGGAGACTACGACAAGATGTGGCAGAGGCTAAAAAATTGCCCTCGTCGAGGGTTGCATTCGTTGAAAAATGCAAAGTTACTCCTTAAAATCGTCCAATTTTTTGACAATGCTTTCTACCGTTTCCGAAATAATTTTGGGCATTTCTTCCGGCGTTTGTGCCCAACTTAAATTATTCCATGCTACAAGTCCCGTACCCCAAATCCAATCAAGATTATTATATGCATAATTATTTATAGTAAAATTAGACAGATGGTCTTTTAACTTTGATGTAAATTCATCACTCCATTCATTGTTTGGTGCATCTAATATTTTATCTACACCCACATATAATTCGTGCTTTTGCTCAAACCAAAAAAGGATGCAATAATTCCAGTTTTTTCTCCGAAAATAAAAATAGGATTCTTTCTCGCCGGTATCAGAGCTAAATTTATATTCCAGCCCTAATTTATCGGCTATACTTGCTACGCTATCTTCTAAATTAGCGAGTATTTTTCCTATGCACTCATGCCAAATCTCGAAAACATACTGTGCATTTTCTATAAGTTGTTTATCGCCAACAATCATGTTAATGATTTCTTCTTTATTTTTTGTATCCATATCTTGACGTGTTAATTGTTTTAAATGATTGATATATTGATTAATTGTTTCGCGTACCATTGGGTAATGCACAGCAATAGGCACGCATTGTTCGAGCCAGTTGATCATATCTGTTTCATAAGATAGAGGCGTGTAGTCAACGCCTTCGCCGCTCTGCTCCGATGCCTCGTCGCCCCATAAGGTAAGATAAAAGATTTGATAATTCCCTTTACCGTATTTTGTTTCGGCAAAATTGTTATATCGTTTTAATTGTTCCCATTGGTCGTCGGCATAAATTTTATTTTCAATGATGATGGCATGTTTTTGATTGCTGTCTTCAATAAGAATATCTATTCTTCCATTGCCTGTGTCATGTTCTCGATCAACACGTGCATTTGTATTGTCAAAGTTTTTTATCGTAAATTTGTCTCCTAAATTTTTGACAAAGCACTCCAACAACTTCGATTTTAACCCGTGACTGCCGTTTGGATTTAGCAATTCGGCAATAATGGCGGAATGTGTGTTTTCGTAATGGTTCACGCCACAAACCCGAAACATATTGAATCGTCCGCCTGTGGCATCCAACATCTCTTCATTCTTTTTATTGATGATGCTGATTTGCATTAATAGTTTTTTAATCTGTTCCATTTTTCTTTTTTGACAAAGTGTTTCTATAAATTAAACTTTCGTGTATGTTGATTTTTAATTTTACCACACAAAAATAGCGTGAACTGTTGCCACGCCACCTCCGGGTTCTAGTAAAACCTATTGCAAGCATAAAACAAAGCCCACGCTTTCCGCGTGCGTTTTGCTGTTTTGCCTTGCAAATAGTGTTCCTTAAAATTTACTAGATTTAGAGGTGAACAATCCGGCTAAAACGCATTTATGTATCTTTCTTTACATCATACTTTTGTTTTAATATGAATTACAAAAATAATCAAAAAAATGACACCGTCAAGCGCGGGCTCGAGTTTTTTCAAAAAACTTGACATCTATTCCGGCACAAATATAATGCGAGACTACGCCAAACTATGTCGTAG
>JAISNS010000245.1 GCA_031276105.1 Dysgonamonadaceae bacterium | reverse complement strand
ATAAAACAAGAGAGAATAGCAAAATCGTCAAAGTAGCGAAAAAAATTGTTTTTGGCGATGAAAAAAGAATTGAGCAAAAACTCACTCAATGTGTCAGTAATAAGATCAATACATCATATATAGAACGTTCAAACGGCACATTAAGACAAATGGATGCAAACCTGCGCAGGAAAAGTTTAATTTTTGGAGACGTCAAAATATAAAGTAATATTATAAATTTATTAATATATTGGCAATATGTTATTTAGATAAAATTTTTAAGTATGTTATTTATTGACATCTACTTTGCAAAGGAAATGGAATACTTTGGAGCTAAAGTCAGTCTATCTGTGTATTTCTACAATTTTATTAGATCTCACAATATTTTAAGCAAAAATCCCGACAAAACACGGACGCCGCGAACACCGGCTCTCTATGCAAAAATAACGGACTGTGGATGAGACATCAAGTTTGCTTTTAAGGTTCCATACATTGATGACATTTAAATTATGACACCATCTTTTTCAGGGAGGACACTTTATTAACTGCGCGCTTTAGCTTACGGTTACTTCAGGAGGGGAGGGACGATCATCCGCGTTCCATACAAATTTTCATCACGGTTTCTTCAAATTTGTCGCGGGGAACCAAGGAGTTGTTTCGGTAGTTGGATCGGTAGTTGTAGATCGTGGAAATGGAATAGCGCAAAAAGCCGGCAATCTTGGCGCTATCGGTTATTCCCAAACGTAACAAGGCGAAGATACGCAATTCGACGGTTAGCTCGGAAGCATGTTTCGGTTGAATCCGGTCTTCGGCCGGTAACAGTTTGTTGAATTCCGCTACAAAATTGGGGAAAAGTTCGAGGAAAGTCGTATCAAAATTCCGGTAAAACTCTTTCAATTCGTCTTCAATAATTTGGGAAGACTTCAACATTTGAAAGAGTTCTTCTATTTTTCCGTTTGCCGCCTTTTTATTCAGCGATTTGCGGTAGGCGCTCAATTTATCGATATAAACAGAACATTGATTCAGGAAGTGTCCGATGTATTTTTCTTTGATATGGTTGGTTTCGGACAGCCGGATATTGGTTTTGACCAAATTCTGGTTGGTCTTAATCAATTCTTTCCGGGTACGGGATAATTTTTTTATCTGATTGAAAAGGTAGCCGGTCATTCCGGCTAAAAACAGTGTCAACAGGGCGATTACGATAATTGCCAGTTGTAAATTCTTCTGACGTTTTTCCCGCTCCAGTTGGTAAGCTTTGTCGATGACCGGAAAGATTTTGGCTATTTGAATGGTGCGTAAGCGGGCATTATAAAAATTAGCGTCTTCCAGACTTTTTTTAATGTAACGGTTGGAACGGTCTATATCGCCGTCGTTCAACAGGTAAAAAGCGAGGTTGCGCAACGACGTGTTTTCTTTCACCGACGCTTTGACGTCTGCAATGGCCGACTGCGCTAAATATTCTTTTTGCGTGTTTTCGTCGCCTTTCGATTCGTAGAGATAGGCAATGAGCGACGTCAGAATCGCGTATTCCCTTGTTTCGCGGTCTATCTGTGAAAGGTGGGGTAAGAGGATATTTTCGGCTGTTGCAAAATCTTTTGAATCAATACATTTTCTCCCATAGTTGATGTCAAAACCATATCCCGGCGACATTACGGACAATGCGGAATCTTGGTAGGTGTTTTTCATCGACGTGAAATTTTTCCGGTCTTCATTATCGCTGTATTCAGACCAGTAAATGTAAATTTCGGCATAGGCGCTGTAATAAGCGGCTAACTGTTCGGGGGTAAGTTCTTTTTTCTCAATTGAATCAAGCAAATCGATTGCTTCCGTAAAGCGGGCAAAAGTGGAGTACATGCGAGCCAGACGCATCTTACATTCGGTTATTTGGTGAGTATTTCGTTGGCCGGCGGCAAAATCCAAATGAATTTTCACATAATACATTGCCGAATCGAAGGTGTAGGCTTCATATTCCTTATAGAGTTTGTAATAAATATCATGCCTTTCGTCGGGCGAAAGGGTTAAAGACAGTTGGCGTTTCAAATCAACTAACCGGCGCTCTTTCCGGCAGTCGTATTCACTCACGCTGTCCAGAACATTATCCAATGTAGAGAGCAGCCTGTTTAATTGTTCGCTTCCGTAAGAATGTAAAGGAGAAGCCAAGATAAAAGAAAGAAAAAGCAATATAAGTCTATTTTTCATCCGCATAAAGATTTAATGTAACTTACCCCGCAGTCGACCCTGCACCGGGCGGTGCAGGGCAAAGCAAACGGGTTGCCCCTAAACGTTCGTTATCCGAGGAATCCCAGCAGGATACCGGCTGCCACTGCCGATCCGATTACACCGGCTACATTCGGCCCCATGGCGTGCATCAGCAGGTAGTTGGTGGAATCGTATTCCAAACCGATGGTTTGGGAAATCCGCGCCGAGTCGGGAACTGCCGAAACGCCGGCGTTACCAATCAGCGGATTGATTTTATTGTCTTTTTTGAGGAACAAATTGAAGAATTTAACAAACAAAATGCCTGCAGTGGTTGCGATAATAAACGAAAGAGCGCCTAATCCGAAAATCTTCAACGAATTCCAGGTAAGGAATTGCGTAGCTTGCGTGGATGCGCCTACGGTTACGCCCAGCAATATCGTGATGGTATCGATCAGCGGGCCGCGCGCCGTTTCGGCCAGGCGGCGGGTAACGCCCGATTCTTTCAACAAGTTACCGAAAAACAACATGCCCAACAGGGGTAGCCCCGAAGGTACCAGAAAACAGGTCAACAGCAGTCCGACTATCGGGAAGATCACTTTTTCCGTATGCGAAACTACGCGGGGCGCTTTCATGCGAATCACCCGTTCCTTTTTCGTCGTCAGCCAGCGCATTAAAGGCGGCTGTATCACCGGCACCAGCGCCATGTAGGAATAGGCCGAAATGGCGACGGCTCCCATCAGGTTGGGCGCCAGTTTGGACGACAGGAAAATCGCCGTCGGCCCGTCGGCGCCGCCGATAATACCGATTGCGCCGGCTTGGTTCGGTTCAAATCCCGAGAATAAAGCAAGGATGTAAGCGCCGAAAATACCGAATTGCGCCGCGGCGCCGATCAGCATCAACTTCGGATTGGATATTAATGCCGAGAAGTCGGTCATCGCACCGATACCAAGAAATATCAGCGGTGGATACCAGCCTTGCGTGACGCCTTGATACAGGATATTCAATACGGAACCTTCTTCGTAAATACCCAACTGTAAACCGGCGTCTTTGAAAGGAATATTGCCGATTAAGATACCGAATCCGATGGGAATCAGCAGCATGGGTTCAAATTCTTTGGCGATGGCCAAGTAAATGAAAATGAGACCGACCAGAATCATCGCGATGTGTCCCGGCGTTACGTTGTCAAAACCGGTGTAGGTGAGGAAAGTCTCCAGGTTTTCTCCTAAGAATGATAAAAAATTCATACGCTTATTCGATTATAAGGAGATCCGCCCCTTCCAACACGGAATCGCCTTTGTTAACTTTCAGTTCTTTGATTACTCCGTCTTTTTCGGCATTGATTCCGTTTTCCATTTTCATGGCTTCCAGCACCAACAGTTTCTGTCCTTTTTTGACGGTATCGCCGGCTTTGCAAAGCACTTCGATGATAACGCCCGGCAGCGGCGAATGTAACGCGCTCGAACCGGACGAGGACTGTTGAGGCCGGACTACGGGGGGAACCGTCGTCTGAACCGGACGATTGATGGTGATCACTTGTTTTTTGGTAGGTTTGTTCATTTCTACCTTGTAAGGCGTGCCATTCACTTCCACGTCGGCGATGGTATCCTCAATTCTGTTTATAACTACTTTATAAACATTTCCGTTAATTGTATATTTGAAACTTTTCATACGTTACTATTTTTTTACAGGTGTTTCTCTCAATGTATAAATTTTAGAATTCCATGGGGAATAGATACGCGCGGTATTCTTGATGGTAAGAATGGTATTTTCTTCATCATGCAATTCCGTGGCTTCATAAATTGCCATTGCAATAGCGGCATAAATATCTCCCGATGTTTGTATTATGTCTTTCGCTTCTTCCCTGCTTACGCCGGATGCTTTCATGGCGCGTTTATGACTCAGGGCGACGGCGATATTCCCGATTAATTTGAAAAACAGGAACAGGAGAAGTAAACCGATAAACACTACGGCCATCGCGGTAAGCGTCATACCGACGCCTGCCTGGTCGTTCTTTTTGAACTTTTCTATTTTCTCGTTCGTATCCAATATTTTATTATTGGAGCTTGGCGTTACTTTTTTGAAATAGATCCACAGTTCGCTTCCGTTTTTTTCCTTATAGGTTGAATTTAGATGGAGTTCTTCGGCCAGGCGGGCGGTTGACCAACCGTCTTCAATCAATCCGTAACTGATGTCGGGTTGTTGTCCGGCAGGAACCGTGATGGAATCGATCAGCGTATGTCCGTCCGAATCGAACAGGGCGATGAAGTTCGGCTGTTCGGGATCCAGCATAAAATTCACGTGAAACGTTCCGCGCGTCGGCATGTTGTCCGCCCAAAAAAGAACATGTTGGCGCGGTTTAATCTTCGTCAGCACATCTCCTTTGGGGATCGGGTACTTGCGCGGATCATTCATGTCGTTGGTCAGGAAACAGCCGGCGATATCGACCGTACCCGGAGAGGCGTTGTAGATTTCGATCCAGGGGAATTTATTCCCGTAATCATCTTCGAAGTTGTCTTCGTTGATTACCAATATTTCGTTGATTTTGAGAAAGGTTGTCCGTTGCGCCTGCACAGCGGTAAAGGTGCAAGCGAGCAAGAGTAGCCCTCCTATTATTTTCTGTTTCATGCTTTATAATGGTAAATTATCATGTTTTTTCGGTGGATTCGTTTGCTTTTTCGTCGATAATTGCTGTAAAGCGCGAATGATTCGGAAGCGGGTGTTCCGGGGTTCGATAACGTCGTCGATATAACCGTATTTAGCTGCATTATAAGGATTGGCGAACGTTTTCGTATATTCCGCTTCTTTTTCGGCAAGCACTTTGGCCGGATCGTCCGACTCTTTGGCTTCTTTGGCATAGAGGACTTCTACGGCGCCGGCGCCGCCCATGACTGCGATTTCGGCCGTTGGCCAGGCGTAGTTCATGTCGCCGCGCAATTGTTTACAACTCATCACGATGTGAGCGCCTCCGTACGATTTGCGCAAAGTAACGGTTACTTTAGGCACCGTCGCTTCGCCGTAAGCGTAGAGCAGTTTGGCTCCGTGAACGATTACGCCGCCGTATTCCTGTCCCGTTCCCGGAAGGAATCCCGGTACATCGACCAGAGTAACCAGCGGAATATTGAATGCGTCGCAAAAGCGGACGAAACGCGCGGCTTTGCGGGAAGCATTGATGTCGAGCACGCCGGCCAGTGTTTTCGGCTGATTGGCCACAATGCCGACCGGACGGCCATTGAAACGGGCAAAGCCGACAATGATGTTCTTGGCATAAGCAGCGTGTACTTCCAGAAATTCGCCGTCGTCGATAATTGCGCCGATGACTTCGTACATATCGTAGGGACGGTTCGGGCTGTCGGGAATGATTTCGTTCAGCGAATCTTCCAGACGGTCGACCGGATCGTTGGTATTTTTCAAGGGCGGTTCTTCCAGATTGTTTTGAGGAAGATAACCCAGCAGGCGGCGGATAAGGGCAATCCCTTCGTCGCCGGAATCTACGGCAAAATGGGTTACACCCGACCGGCCGGCGTGTACATCGGCGCCGCCCAACTGTTCTTGGGTAACGTCTTCGCCTGTTACGGTTTTTACTACTTTCGGGCCGGTGAGGAACATGTAGCTCATGCCCCGCGCCATGACGGTAAAGTCGGTTAATGCCGGCGAATAGACTGCGCCTCCGGCACAGGGGCCGAAAATTCCCGAAATTTGCGGAATCACTCCGGAAGCCAGAATGTTGCGTTGGAAAATCTCGGCATAACCGGCCAGCGCATTGATGCCTTCCTGAATACGGGCGCCTCCCGAATCGTTCAACCCGATGATTGGCGCACCCATCATCATGGCTAAATCCATGACTTTGCAGATTTTTTTGGCCATTGTTTCGGATAAAGACCCGCCGATAACCGTAAAATCCTGTGCGAAAAGATATACCAGCCGGCCATCAATCGTGCCGTAACCGGTAACTACGCCGTCGCCCAGGAATTTCTTCTTTTCCATTCCGAAATTGGTGCAACGATGTTCCACAAACATGTCCAATTCTTCAAAACTGCCTTCGTCGACCAGCATCGTGATGCGTTCGCGGGCGGTATATTTGCCTTGTGCATGTTGTTTTTCGATGGCTTTTTCTCCGCCACCTAAACGGGCCTGCGCCCGCAACTCGATAAGTTCTCTTACCTTATCCAATTGATTACTCATAATTTTTTTAGATTGTGAATGATACGTTTTTATTTCCTTATCACTCTATTGTTGACATAATTCTGTTAATACACTTGCCGTTGATTTCGGATGCAAAAAAGCGATATTCAAGTTTTCTGCGCCTTTGCGGGGTTGTTTGTCGATCAGTTGAACGCCTTTAGCTTCGACTTCGGCTAAAGCGGCGGCAACATTCGGTACGGCAAAAGCGATGTGGTGGATGCCTTCGCCTCTTTTTTCAATAAATTTGGCAATGGTCGATTCTTCCGAAGTTGGTTCAAGCAATTCGATCTTGGTTTGTCCCACTTGAAAGAATGCTGTTTTTACTTTTTGGTCGGCTACCTCTTCGATGTTGTAGCACTTCAGACCCAATACATTTTCGTAATAGGGAAGGCTGTTTTCGATACTTTTAACAGCGATCCCCAAGTGCTCGATATGAGAAATATCCATGTCTTGAAAAGTTTAATTAATTATTATTGATTGTCAAATAAGGGTACAAAGGTAGTATCTTATGCTTAATTAAAAAAGTTTTGTCGCTACTTTTTTTAAGAGCTGCATTTTTCCGTGCGACACTGCCCTCGCCATGATCGTGTGGAAGGAACTAAAATTTTCAGCCGGATATTTGCCAGCGATTCCGGGAGAAACAAGGTTAAAAAATAAATACTTGAAAATAAATCAGCTATAAAGTTAGGAAAAATAAAAAATTCCGGCTAATTTTGCAAAAGTAATACTGAAGAGGGGTCTCAGCTCCAAATTATTGTGACTGAGCGTTTTGCCACAGTATTCTTTCATTTTATAAAAAATTAAAGCCGCAAGGAAGTTGTGAAACTAAGCCTTGCGGCTGTTTTTTTATGCTGTAAAGGTAGTCATATTGAAGGAGGCCAAATTAGTCACCGCCGACGGTCATGCGCTCTCCTTAGCCACCGAATGGATAGAAAATCCGGAAGGCATATTTGATAAACAGGATTGTGAACGAAAAGCCTTCCTTCGTCTGGCCGAAAAACTGAAGAAGCAATATCCCCGTTTGCCCATTTGCATCCTGGCCGACGGCTTGTATCCCTACGAAAACGCCTTTCAGTGCTGCGAGCAAAACGGATGGAAGTATATCTTTGTCTTACAGGAAAATTCGTTGAAATCGGTGCAGGAAGAATTAACCCTGACCCGCTGCCGCAACCCGAAAGTCCGACAGGGCTAATGTGAGGTTCGGCCCGGTCGTTGCAAAAAGGGCTGCTTCGTAATTTTCACTCGTGCCGTCGGTTCTGTACCATTTGTACTCTTCAGCAAGGCAATGAGAACTTGCTGTCGTTGCAGAAAGGGTGATATTTTTATTTTGCAATATAACCCGTTCCGGCGCTTCTATCGTTATGGCGCCAAGTTCCCGGCAAATCTTGTCCAATCGGCGTCCAGTTATCGCCGTTCCAAACATAAATACCGGCTGGAATATCATTCACCCCGGTATGGTAAACCGACATTCCCGCAAGATCGGGATTGCTTTCCTGTACGGCAGTAATACCTGCAAAGCCGCTGGCAGGGATAGAATGTAAATTTCTAAGTTCTACATTGGAGAGTAGCAGACCGCCCTGGGTTGTACTGTTCAAATCCAGGAGTGCGCCGGCTCTGGGCGTAGTCAACCCGCCGATTGTTACCTGAGCGCACAGGTTAGCGCTTAAAAGAAGCGCAAATAATAATCTGAAAGTTTTTGTTTTCATTGTAGTTGTTTTTATAAAATATAATTGATAATTCCTAATTCTGTCCCTGTCATTGCGGGCTTGACTCGCAATCCCCTGATGACCCGCAGCTCGTTGTTCAGAGGATCCCGCGTCAAGCGCGGGATGACACACTTGTGCAGCAAATACAAAAAAACCTGCCAAATCCCTTTTGGAGATAAGACAGGTATTGTTTCTTCCTGAAACAGAGTTATATTTCGCGCGCGCGTTTAAAACTGTGTGTGTATAATTCCGTTAACTTCCAAACTTTGGAAGTTAAAAATATATAATGAATTGTTATTTACCGGAACTGCCATATTTTTATTGATATTTTACAAAAACCGGTGCAAATGTAATACGTTTAGTCTAACGTATGCAAATTTTTAGCGGAATAATTTTGGCGGGCGGAAGTTACGAAGTGCTACGTACAAAACTGCAAGGGAATATTTACTTCATCGTACTCGTTTCACAAAATCCGTCGGGCTTTCGTTGTAATAATCCTTGAAACATTTTGCGAAATAGGATGGAGACGTAAATCCAACATCATAAGTCACTTCCGAAATATTGGCTTCGGTGGTCGA
>JAISNS010000237.1 GCA_031276105.1 Dysgonamonadaceae bacterium | reverse complement strand
CTTTTACCTTGCACCTGTTTTTATATTTATTTAATTAATTAATTTTTTTGTCTTATGAAAAAGCAATTACTTATCAGTTTGGGCGTCGCTTTATTAGCGATAGCCAATGTGAGCATGATGAATGCTCAGCCTGCGGGCTACTACAAAGAAAAGCACATCAATCAAAATTTTGATGGTCTTGAAGCGCTTCCTGACGGATGGTCTTGGAGAAGTGACAACAGCACGATTTATACTCGAGGCGGGGGAAATCTCTCGGTAACCGACGGTATGTTAAAATCGACCTCCAGCGCGGCAGGGGGCAACAGAGGAATCGATCTCCTGTTCCCTACTCCGAGTATTGAAGTTTCCGAAACTTGGTTTATTGAATTGGACTGGGTAATCAATTCGGCTATGTTAGGCCCCAAAAACGCTTTGAATTTAATCTTCTCCGGAAGTAAGAGCGAAAACGTAAATACTGCCGATACTTGGTATGCCGACGGTATTTTCGGCATCTATACTTTTGGCGACGGTTATTTGCATTATTGGAACCTGGATCAGGAAGGCCCGTTGGACGAAACGACCGAAGACCCGAACGATCATTATGGCCCGGCTTTTATCTCCGGCACAAGCGCCGGATTTAGAAGAGCCGCCGCCGATGCGGAAACGGCAGCGAGCATCAATGCCTCTACCAAGACGAACGTCGCTTATGCCGCAGGAAAAACCTATCACATCACGGCGGAATTGAACTTTACTACGCAACAAGTAGTGAGTTTAACGATTACGGACAAAGATGACGCTACCAATACGCAAACGTTCGGCACGCAAGCTTTCCTGGCGCCCACTTTGGGCGGTTCCGCATCGTCGGTGGCCGTAGAAAACCGGATAGTTACCGATCTGGCGGTGCTTTCCTGCGTAAATACACGGGCAAACAATACCGGTACAAACGGTAATTCCGTAACCCATGAAATCTATTTGGATAATCTCGAAATTTATTATCTAAAGGAATCGTTGGGACAAGCGGATGTAACCATCCATTACAAAGACCGGGACGGAAATCAGGCAAAAGCGTCGCGAGTAGCTCCTCAAGAGGAAATCACGGCTGTTTACAGTTTGCTTTTATCCGACAAAGAACGGTTTATTGAAGGAAACAATTATTATGCTTACGACGCGGAAGCCACTCACACGGCCAATGCCGGCAAAGGAAACGGCGACGGCGAAAGTGTGACGGTTGCCGCGGGAGGAGTAAGTCTGGATGTAATCTTCAAAAAATCGCCGGTGACGGGCGGCACATACATTTGGACGGGCGGTTACGGTTTCAACTGGGATGAGCTGGAAGAAAACTTCAACGTAAACGGAACAAACTTAAGCTTTCAGAACGGCAATGCCGCTACGTTCTCCGGCGCCGGCGTTATCAACAAAGAAATACAGGTTCCCAGCGCTCTGAGTTTGGGTGAAGGCGATATGACGGTTTCCGCCGAAGGCTATTCTTTCACCGGCAACGGACGATTGGAAGGATCGGGAACCCTGATTTTGGATAAACCGGCCATTCTCGGCATAGACAACCGTTTGGAAGGCGGCGCTCTGGTCAATACCACCGGAGATGTTTATATCAAACATGCGTCGGCAGCTGCAAAATTCAAATTGATCGATAATGCCAGCCTGAAATTGGAAGCCGGAGCGAATTTCAATAAACCTATCGAAGGATCGGGCGGCGCAGTTAATTTCGATGTGATTTCCGATAACACTTGTAGCCCTGCAATTACCGGAGTTTCCACCATTAATATTCAGTTAACGGCGCCCGGACGTTATAGTAGCGCTGCATGGACGACCAACTGGTCCGGCGCAGGATTCCCGGAAAACGCAAAAATCAATGTGACCAATCACGTAGAAACCGGACGTAAAGCCGGCTTTGGTGTAGGAAAAACCACTTTGGAAAATGTAAAAGTCCATTTGGGCGACAGCGTCCGCTTAGTCCGCGAGTACAATGAAGGCAGCGGCGGAACGGATGTAGTGGTTATCGGCGAAATAAGCGGAACGGCTGCGGCTCTTATCGAAGGCGGTTTTGTGGATGGCCGTCAACAGACGTATCAAGTAGGCGGTTTGAATACCGATGCGGTTTTTGCCGGAACCATCCGTCAATACGCACCTACCGACAGTACTTTTTCGACCAGTACCCTGCATTTGGTAAAAGCAGGTACAGGTAAATGGACGGTTATGGGCGATCTCCTCTTTAGCGGCGACCTCACGGTAGAAGCAGGAACATTGGCGCTTGGCGGATTTGTAGATCAGTCGGTTACGCAGATAAAAGTAGATACGGCAGCTACCCTGCAAGGATATAACGCCGTTGTCGCAACAGGTGTCGATGTAAATATCGCAACCTTATCCGGCTCGTTGGATGCGTATAGTCTGGCTTTAACCGGCTCTACGTTGAAATTGTATGTCAACAGCTTTACTGAGGATGATCACGATAAAATCATTACGCAAGGCGACTTTACAACGATTCCCGCTTTAGGCGACGAACAGAATATCTTGGATATTTCCGTAAATGCCGCTACCCAAGGCGCTAAGGTACAGTTAATCGAAGTACTGGGTAATCCGGATATCACCTTCGACCAAATTAAAGTCAACGGCGTAGATATTACGGAAAACACCGCCGATACTCCGGGCGCCGAATTTGTTTGGGACAACGATACTTTCGAATTGTTAAGCCTGATCAATAAAGAAGGTTCGGTTATTGACGAAACGCTTATCGAAAAAACCATTCGGTCCACGCAATACTACGATCTGGCCGGCCGTGTAACCACGAAAGACGCCAAAGGTTTTGTAATCAAGAAAATTACTTATACCGACGGCACGCAAGCGGTTCAAAAGGCATTCGTTCTTGCGCGTTAAGCGAAGATGTTATGAATGAGGTATAAAGAAGAATGAGGTATGAAGTAGAGGAATTTACCTCATACCTCATTATCTTTCCTTATTGTTCGGGAAAAATCGTACCTTTGTTGTAAAATAAATTTGTCATGAAACAGTTACCGATAGGAATACAGTCGTTTGAGAAATTGCGTACAAGCGATTTGCTCTATGTAGATAAGACCGAAATCATTCACCGGCTCATATCGACGGGAAACATTTACTTTCTTTCCCGTCCGCGCCGGTTTGGAAAATCGTTGCTGATAAGCACGATGGAAGCCTTATTTAAAGGGAAAAAAGAATTATTTGAAGGCCTTTACATTTACGATAAATGGGACTGGTCGCAACAGTATCCGGTTATCCGGATAGACTGGACGCAACTCGACCACTCTACACCGGGAAAAATAGAAACCAATATGATCGGTTATCTGAAAGAGATTGCTCAAAATTATCAGGTAACATTGTCGGCACAAACAGCACCCGATTGTCTTAGAGAATTAATAACACTTTTATATAAAACAACCGGACAAAGAGTAGTCGTCTTGATCGACGAATACGACAAGCCGATTACGAGTCATCTATTCAACCCGCTATTGGATGCTACGCGGACGGCAGTACACAATTTGTATCAGGTTATAAAAGGCGCCGACGAATATCTGCGATTTGTTTTCCTCACAGGCGTATCCAAATTTTCGGGAATGTCAATCTTTTCGGCATTGAATAATCTGAACGACATTACATTGCATTGGAATTACGTTGCGATATGCGGCTACACACAGGAAGAACTGGAGCATTATTTTGCCGATTATATAGATGAAGTTGCCGAATATAAAGATATGAGCAAAAACGAGTTACTGGAGGAAATCAAGAAATGGTACAACGGCTATTCGTGGGACGGCAAAACGCCGGTATATAATCCGTTTTCGACTCTGCTATTCTTTAACAACAAGGAATTTGATAATTACTGGTTTCGCACGGGAACGCCGACTTTTCTGATAGAACTTCTTAAAAAACGCAATCAACTTATTCCGATACTGGA
>JAISNS010000138.1 GCA_031276105.1 Dysgonamonadaceae bacterium | reverse complement strand
CTCAAAAGTCAAAGTCGAAAGCATTTAGCTCATCCAATTTTTCCGTTTCTTTTTCCGACAATTCCGTATATAAGTTTTCGGCAAGCGTTTCGACATTCAATCCCCATAATTCGCCCAGCAGTTCGGCAAGGCTATTTTTTTGATTGGCCTCAAATTCGCTAAACGCCCTTCTGAGAAAGACAAGCGAACGCATAAATTCTTCTTCATCCAACTGCCGGATATAACGATCCAACTCCTTCCACAAGGCAACGCGCGAAAGCAAAGCATAATGATTGCGCCCGGCCAGACCTTCGAACCACGCGGCGCCCAATCCGGCCGGAACACCCGGCGACAGTCTGCGGGAAACCTCTTGCGCACAATCATCCTCGCCAACTAAATTGTGTTCCAACAAAATAGAAAAAGCCAGCCCGGAGAGTTTGGCGTTCAAATCGTCGCGTTTAGCTAATCGGTACAATTCTTTTTGCCACGTCTCAACATCCGAAATCGCATACTGCTGTTGCGAAATCAATTCAAGGACATGAATCGCCCGGGCTATCTCGTTCGCCGCCTTATCGTCGCAGGAAGAAGCGCCGGTCAACAGTAAAGAAGAACGCAAAAAAAGCTGTTGAAACAACGGAATCAAAGGCGCAAGTTTGAACCGGCGCAAATCGCCGTACTGAATAAGCGTAGCCAGTTCGTGAGCGGCATACGCCGTCTCCTTAAAATCGACCGAATCGACCAGCAGGGCTTGTAACGTGTCGATGGCATTGTCGAAAACCGGGGTTAAGCAACATTCGCAGGATTGCCTTACGGTTTGGGCGACCAAAGAAATATCCGTACAGTCGTTGAGGCGTTCTTTCAACTCAAAAGCCGCAGCAATTTCCAGCGTTTCACCTTTCAGGCCGGCTTCCACAATTTCGATTTCCACTTCGGGCGACCAGCGCAACACCCATTTTTCCGCCCAAGTAGCGCTATCTTGCGATACTCTGACTTTTTCCGCAAAATGAATGTTCAATACCTGCAAGCGATGCAAGAATATCGAACGGTTCAAATCGATGAAAGCCGCTTCCTTGCTTTTGACTTTGAGGTTCTCGCGCAAATCCAGACTTAACTCTTGCGCTACCGGCGATTGGTAAGGGATTAGTTTCAAGCGTTTCAACTCCCGGTTCATGTTTTCCTGAATCGGCGTCCGGCTCGTTCCTTCCGGCAAACTGCCGATAGCCGTTCCAATATCCACCCGGTTAATCGCTCCGGCCACAGCAGCCAAATCGCCGCCTCCGAGACAAGTCACCACAGCGTCGTGCAAATCTTTCAAAACCGGTTGCGAACCGGCATTCAGGGCGGCAAGCGCATTGGCCATCCGAACCGCTTCAATGACGTCGGCAGACGAGGCATTGAAACCTCTTTCCCGCAAGGCTATCGCTACTTTGGAAAGATAAACCGCCGGCAAGCCCGACAGATTATTTTCACGCAAGGCTTCCCACATTAATTCAAAATAATAAGGCGCTTTGTTGCCCGCGCCATAGCCGCTACGACTGCTCAAACGAAGATACGAATACGGCATCCACGTGATTTGGGAGATTGCCCGGGGCAATTGACGGTATTCTTCGTCGGAAAGCGGAGCGTTGCCGGATTGAATACCGGCAGCGTGATAAGCGCCGACAACGATAACGATTTCTTCCGGTTTGAAACCTTCCGACAAGGCTCGCTGTATTTCGCGGCGCATGTGCGCTTCGCGAATCAGGTTGTACGAAAAATCGTAGGGAGCGTCTTCCGCTTCCCTGCCGATAACCAGAGCGCGGAATTGCGCCGACTGACACAACAAGGCTTCTTCCATGCTATGGGAATCCAAGTTGTGTTCGAAATACCTTTCCCAATAACTTTCATAATCGCTTTCGCCGTAATGAGCCGCAACTTTGTCGTATAGCCCGTTGTGAAAAGCATAAAAAGCATCGGCTATTCCCTGTTTTTCCGCATACCGTTTCTTTTGACTGAGTTTAAGCATTATGCCGGCCGGCAAATCAATGAAGCGCACGTCCCTCTCCCTGCGAACGCCCCAACAGATAGCCTGATATTCGGGAGAATAAGAAGCAAACGGATACAATACGGTTTCGATAGGAAGTTCGGTCGTGTAAGCCAGCAAGGCAACCGGAAGCGTCACCCGCTCATCGGCAAGCGCTTGGATAGTATCACCGGCGTCGGATGGGCCTTCAATCAGGATACAGCGGGGATTTTTTTCTTCCAGATAGCGGAGCAAGCGACAGGAAACGCCCGGCGAAAGGTGGCGGATGCCGAAGATATTGAAACGCCCGTGATTCATTGTTTCGCGAAATCGTTCATTTCGCTGCAAGTATTGTATAATCCCCGCCAGGAAGAACCCCGTTTTTTCATCACATTTTCAAGATATTCTTTCCACACTAAGCGGTCTTTATCTTCGTCTTTGACAATCGCTCCCTGCAATCCGGCGGCTAAATCTTCGTCGCTCACCGTTCCGTTTCCGAAACCGGAAGCCAATGCCATACTGTTGACAATTAAAGAAATTGCTTCGGCTGTAGAAATAGTTCCGGCCGGCGATTTCAGTTTCTGCTTTTCGTCGAGCGTGAGGCCTTGCCTCAATTCGCGAAAAACGGTTACAATCTTTTCAATCCGGTCGTGGTCGGGTAAATGGGCTTTTAAGCGGTAATCTGCCGAAATTTCGGCCACCCGTTTGTTTACAATAGCAACTTCGGTTTCGAGGTCTGCCGGAGAAGGTAGCACAATGATATTGAAGCGGCGTTTAAGCGCTGCCGACATGTCGTTGACGCCCCTGTCGCGGGTATTGGCGGTTGCAATAATAGAAAATCCGCGTTTGGCCGGCAGTTCCGTCGCCAATTCGGGAATAGCAATCGTTTTTTCCGACAGGATGGAAATCAGCGCGTCCTGCACTTCCGAGGCGCAACGGGATATTTCTTCGAACCGGGCGATAGCGCCGGTTTCCATGGCACGATAAACCGGACTTTTAATCAAAGACTCGTTAGAAGGGCCATTGGCCAGCAAGAGCGCATAATTCCATGAATACCGGATATGCTCTTCGCCGGTTCCGGCTGTTCCCTGTACAACTTTCCCTGAATCGCCGCAGATAGCGGCCGCCAGATTTTCGGACAGCCACGATTTGGCCGTTCCCGGTTCGCCAATCAGCAATAGCGAACGATCGGTCAGGAGCGTAGCGATGGCAATTTCCACCAAACGATTGTTTCCGATGTATTTAGGGCTTATCGCAAGTTCTTTTGTTTCTCCGCCGGTAATGAATTTCAAAACGGCTTTGGGCGATAATTGCCAACCGTCCGGTTTCTCCACGTTCTTGTCTTCTTCTTTCAATGCCGCCAATTCGTGTGCATACAGCCATTCGGCCGGAAGCCGCAATAATTCGCTCTGTTTGTCTGTTGTGTTCATCGTTTATCTGTTTTTCCGAAAGAGTGCAAAAGTAATTCATTTTGTCGAAAGAATGAGTTGTTTGCTCCGCTTTTCACAGGTAAAATTTTTTCCAAAAACATTTGTACAATCTGAATAATTGAATTACATTTGCCCCTGTTTTTGTAAAATAGTAACAAATATGGCAACTTCCGAAGTTTACGGTTTATTATGTATTCTTAACTTCCATCGCTTGGAAGTTAACGGAATTATGCGTACACACACAGCGAAATAATCCTATTTCAGGAAAAAATAATACCTGTCTTATCTCCAAAAGAGATTCGGCAGGTTTTTTTGCGTCCGTTGCGCACCATTTGTCATCCCGCGCTTGACGCGGGATCCCCTGAAAGACGCAGAACATTTAATCAGGGGATTGCGCGTCAAGCGCGCAATGACAAGGTCGGGAAAAAGGGGATGGCGCGTCAAGCGCGCAATAACAGGATGAATTAAGAATTATAAATTATAAACAATAATTACAATGAGAACAAAAATTTTAGTATTATCAGCAGCGCTCGTTTTGAGCGCTAACCTACGCGCTCAGGTTACTATCGGTAGCGCGAACGCTCCGAAGGCCGGAGCAATCCTGGATTTGAACAGCGGCGCAAAAGGCGGCTTAATCCTCTCGAATGTAAGCCTCGACAATACGGGGGAAATTCCCGCCGGTTTTCCGGGCATGAGCGGCGCAGAAATAGCCGTAGCTAAAGCGCAACTGAAAGGCGCAATGGTTTACAACACGAACCCAAACACTTGCGTGGGCGTTCATGCTTGGGACGGAAATCATTGGGCGCGACCCATATCGCCCCAAAAAAGCGTGGGCGAGACCCTCACTCTCACCTCCAGTACGACCAATTTAGTCGGAGGCGACAACATTGGGTTTGCAGTCAGTACCGAAGCAAAAACCTATACCTGGTACATCAACCCAAACGGCGCAGGCTACGAATACCTTGGCGTGACAACAGCGCCGAAACTGGAAACTGCCATTCCCGCCGGCACAGTCAAGCTAAAAGTGATTGCAGATAATTGCCACGTGTTGGAAGAAAGCAACGAAGTAACCATACAGTCGGAAACTCTTTCGCCCAAATTCGGAAGTACCGACGGCGGGAATTATATCTACATTTACGGGGATTTTCCATACGCCTCGACGAACGATTATGTGCAAAACGGATTGATTGTTTACTTCGACGGTATAAATAATGCTGCTCTGGGCGATAAACTTCATTCTAACGATGCGACAGAATGGGTTGATTTAGAACAGGGCATTAAACTCCCGCTAACCAATACTCCAACAGATTCCTATTGGGGAAGTAACGGCTGGCAAGTAGGCAATGACGGCGTTGCGTTTAATCGTATGGGCAGTTTAGTTGCCTATGGGATACCCGGCGGGGGTAGCGAACGAACCGTTGAAACGATTTTCCAACGCCCCAATCATACTTCATACACAAGTGAAACATTTGTTTCCGGGTACGGATTATCAACTGTACTAAATCAAAGTTTCAATTTTGCATATTTTAGCGGTGAGTTCGGCGTCGAAGCGTGGGGCGGATTTTCAACAGGGATTGCAACATCACTCAGCAGTTACCCCAATATTTTGCTTGGAAAACTCAACATTGTATCATCGCAAGCGGCATATTACGGCAGTACAGACGGCAGGTTCTCATTTTTCCTAAACGGCAATAGAGTTACAAACCTGTCTCAAGGCAGCTATAATAAAAACATTAATACAATTATTGACAATGCAAATTCATATCTATCCATCGGTTGTCGGTCAGGCGCCCATCCACTAAAAGGCTATAGACTACTGAATTATAGAATATACAACCGCGTTCTTACAGAAACGGAAATTCAGCATAATGCCGATTTGGATCAAATTCGTTATCTTACCCCGCCAACCGTAACCATTGATGATGTTCCCTGCACCGAGGTAGTCGTTCTTTCGTCCCATTTCCTGATGTGCAAAGTCCCTCCCACTTCGTCGGCCAATATCGGATATAAGAACGTCAAAATAACAGTCGGCAGCAATCCTCCTTTAGTTTTAAACGGCGCCTATCAGTATGTAAATGCCGCGAGCGCTTTTTACGTCAGCAGCATCGCCCCGATTATCGGCGACGCCAATACGCCCAATCAACCGCTAATGCTCACCGGCAACAATTTGGACAAAATAGACGAAATAAACGTCGGAGGGCAACCCTGTACAAATCTGAGCGTTACCCCGGACGGGAAAACCCTTACCTGCATCCTTCCCTCCATTGATGCGGGCGAAGTGGATATAATATTAACAATGGACGACAATACAATCTACCGCTTTGCCAAAGTGTTTGAATTCAACTAAGAGTTAAGAACTAAGAGTTACGAGTTACGCAAAGCGCGGTAAACAAACCTCGCTTCGCGTAACTCTTAACTCTTAGTTCTTAACTCTTAGTTCTTTACAGCGTCTTCCGTTTTTTCCGCAGTAATCTTTTGAAAAAAACTATACGTTAAACCGGAAGTGCATAATATCGCCGTCTTGGACGATGTATTCTTTTCCTTCGATATTCATTTTCCCGGCTTCT
>JAISNS010000126.1 GCA_031276105.1 Dysgonamonadaceae bacterium | reverse complement strand
CCTGTGGAAAAGCCGGATCATAACTGCGTTGCCCGCCGGCGAACACCGGATAGAAGTGCGCGCCAAAGACCGCTTCCAGCGGACGCACACGGCGGAAAGCGTGTACCGGATCGAGTGATGAGTTGGCGCGCTTCACACAAAACCTCTAAATCCCTTACACATTTCCGAGGTATCGGCTTGCGAGGCCGGATGTCTGTTGAGAAGCGATGCTGACTTGTCGCCTCTGACATATTGTGCCTATACTTACATACGTGTTGCCGCTGGCGCTACTGATTGTTGTCGTGGATGAACGCCGTCAGGCGTTAGTTGGAGGTTCTCTTATTTTTAGTCTGCGTAAAGTATAAGTTTTCGTAATCAATGTTAGCGGTGACACAATTTTAAGGATAAAGTATGCCCTTTTAGAAACTGACTACGTTTTTTGTGTTAAAAAAATTAAATCAGGAATATATTTCTAAGGTTATGCAAAAAAAAACAGCAGTCAATGATAAAAAAGTACAATAAAATTTTCATTTTTCAAAAAATATCATTTATCTTTGCCACGTATTTTTCGTTGTCAAAAAATAGAAATATATATGACAAAAAAAAAAAGTAATTGTTTTAGATAAAATGAAATTTTTACAAAAGAAGATATTTTTTGTTTATTGATATTTATGAAAATTTAATGAGATCATATGAAAAATAAAGCAACAAAAATGAAAACAATATTAAAAATCGTAGTAACTTGTATCGTTATGTTCTTCGGACACATCCAATTGAATGCTCAGGTAACTATAGGCGTGGACGAGCCTCCCGTAGCAGCAGCTTTACTGGATTTGAAAGATCGTGTAGCCGGCGCCGATACGGTTAGCGCTAATTCGGGTGGTTTAGTGCTTCCCCGTGTAAAATTAACCGATAAAATGACTCTTGAACCTTTTATCGCAACAACCGATGCGGCATGGGACGCCGCTAATCAGGCTAAAACCAAGTCCGATCATATTGGTTTAACGGTTTATAACGTGATTGATAATACCGTTTTTGATAAAGGAATTTATGTCTGGTCAGGCAATGAGTGGAAGTCTTTACAATTGGGGTCAAACTATATTTATCTGCCTTCTTTTAATTTGCCGTGGAACGCAACTTCCGTTAATTTATTCGACATTTACCGGCAAAATCTCAACTTTGCAACAAATACCAAATATAAAAGTAGTACAGGCGCGGTGAAAATCTCTTTCCCAGAATTTGAATTTGACGATGTAGCTACGGATTTTTACTATGTCGTTACGTATTACGATCCGAATGTGCTTACTATTAGTGGAATAAATGCGGATGGTCTGATGACTTATGCCAAAAATTCCGCGTTAAAACTTCCTCCCGAAGGTTCCTTTATCAATATAGTCATGATACGAAAATATCAGTAACGAATTCTTTGAGTTGAATAAAACATAAAAATAACAACAATAATCTAAGATAAATTGTAGAAATGAAAACAAGAGCAAAAACTATAATCGTTTGCGTTGGGATAATAATCTCCGGATGTATTCGTCTGAATGCGCAAGTAACTATTGGTTGCGAACTTATACCAGTGAAAGGTGCTTTGTTGGATTTGAAAACCCAATCACCTGATGTGGATAATGTTACGAGTACGGGAGGAGGATTACTTTTACCCCGGGTAAAATTACTTACGGACCACACGTTCGATCCGTTTACTGTAACAGCCGATCCGGCCATTAAACGGGATCATATCGGCTTGACGGTTTATAACTTGACCGATGATGGAAAAACTCTCCATGAAGGACTTTATCTTTGGACAGGAAATGAATGGAAAACGTTGGATTACGGTAAAGTGGTTTTTTTGCCGGCTTTCCGTTTGGATACAACGCAAGGGCCAACGCATACAATCAATTTGTTCGCTGATGTATATAAACTCAATTTCAATCCTCCTGCAAACGTAACTACTTATGTAAGCAGTAGCGGCGTCAACGCTCGGGTGGCTTTCCCTGAATTTGACGATAATGCTACCGATTTTTACTATGTAGTTACCGACTATGATTCGGTAGCGTTTAATATAAGCATATCTCCGGCAGGGATAATGAGTTATTCTGTAAAAACAAATGTTTCGCCGGCCAATGCGTTCGTTAATGCCGTGATGATACGTAAATAAATAAAAGCAGAAAAATTATAAAATAAAAATGATGAAAACAACGCTAAAAATAATTGCAATCATGGGAGTGATACTTGCGGCATCTGCCGTGAGGAGTAATGCTCAAGTGAGTATAGGTACAGTAACGGAGGCTCCCGCTAAAGCCGCTTTATTGGATTTGAAAGATCAGCCCCCCACTTCTGAGAATGTGACTTCGACAAGCGGCGGAGTAGTTTTGCCTCGCGTCAAATTGGTGGCAAAAGCAACCTTGGAGCCGTTTATTGCAACAACCGACGCGGAATGGAACACTTCGAATCGGGCAAATACCCAAAAAGAACATGTCGGCTTGACGGTTTATAACCTGACTTCAGATACGAATTTCAAGCAAGGTGTATATGTTTGGTCGGGCAATGAATGGAATCCCTTGAAGATATCCTCCAACTATATTTACTTGCCTACATTCAATCTGACGTGGGGAGGTTCCTCCGGTACTCCAAATTCAATTAACTTGTTTAATGTTTACACAAACAATTTCAGTCCTGCTATAGCGAGCCACCATGCAAATAGCCGGGATGCAAGTGTTTTTGTCCTTCCTGATTATAATAGCGATCCTTCCGATTTTCATTACGTGGTAACCGATTATCATCCGGCAATTGAGATTTATGCCATCACCCCGGATGGCGTGATGACGTATTCGAAAGCGGCGACTGAAACAGCGAATAGCATACCGCCCGAAAATGTTTATGTTAATGTAGTGATGATACGGAAATAACTTATAAGATATTAGATTAAAGATTAGACGAAGAAAGAAAAGACGAAAAGATTTTCTTTCTTCTTTTTGTTTTATACCTTCAGTCTTAAAACTATTCCTGATTTATTTTGCATTTCTAAATTCATTGTTAAACAATTTTTATTCTTTATATTTGCAAACTTTTTCGAATTACAAAATAAGAAAAGATGAATATTGTTCGTTTTTGGATTCGGAATGCCCGTTCGAGAGCGCTACCGCAAAGTTTTTTACCTGCGATTTTGGCATTCTGCTTAGCTTCTCCGGAAAAAGGGTTTTCCGTTTATCTGGGGATCATCGCCATTGCCGGCGTTATTGCCGGTCATTTATGTATGAATTTGTTTGACGATTATTTCGATTATCGCGTCAAAGGGGCGGAATTTCGCGATGTGCTGGCAAGGAAAGGATTCCGGTCGCGGATCGCCAAATGCGCCTACATCACGTCGGGAAAAGCTGACTTGAAACAGTTGCTAATCGCCTGTTTCGCTTTCGGGGCGATTGCTTTGGGAATGGGCGGAATCATTTTCTTTTTTCGGGGAAATACCATTCTGTGGTTTGCGCTGGTAACGGCGGTTTTGGGAATTTCTTATTCGGGTTGGCCGTTACGTTTGTCGTATCACGGCTTGGGCGAGATAGTTATCGGAATCATGTTCGGCCCGCTACTGATGATGGGCGTTTATTATTCTGCTTGCGGACAATTGGATTGGCCGGTAATCTTCATATCCGTTCCGGTAGGACTGCTGGTCTCTAATATCGTTTATACTCACGCTATTATGGATTATGAGCCGGATAAGGAAGCGGGAAAAATGACTTTTGCCGTGTTGTTGCAGACCCAAAAGCGGATGTTGGCCGTTTTATTCTTCCTGCTGTTAGCCGCCTTCAGTTGCATTGTCGCCGGCGTGATTTTGGGCTATTTATCGCCGTTCTATCTTCTTACTTTGCTGGCGCTTCCGATGGCGGCAGGCTTGTTTTACCTGATGATTGAGTTTGTCCGTCATCCGGAGAAAAAGTTTTCTCCCCAATGCTGGATGGGGCCGGCGGGCGACTGGAAACGCATACAATCGTCCGGGTTGGATTGGTTTATGATTCGCTGGCTCTTAGCCCGAAACTTACTGTCGTTCTTTTGTTTAATCAATATTGGCGTTTGCCTGATACAGTGACAAGTGACGAGTGACAAGTGACAAGAGCGCAAAGCGACGTTTGTTTAGAGCGCTTCGCGCTCTTGTCACTTGTCACTTGTCACTCGTCACTTTAAAGTTTTTAGTCTTATGAAATCATTATTTTATCTTCCTTTCTGGTTTTTCAAAGCGAAATTGCTTGGTAATAAACGTCCGTTACAGACGGTTTTGTTTGTTTCCGATAAATGCAATCTGGCGTGTAAACACTGTTCGATTTATCAGTTAACGAATCCTCATATCAAATCGTACGACCAAATCGAAGAGGAATTAGTCTATTCTTACCGTTCCGGTTCCCGGTTTGTTGATTTTGAAGGGGGCGAACCGACGTTGTGGCGCGACGGCGAAAAAGACCTGAACAGTTTGATTCGTTTATCGAAAGCCATCGGTTTCTTTTCCGCCACGATAACGACCAACGCCCAATTGCCGTTTTCCGGTTCCGAAGCCGATTCCATCTGGGTAAGCCTCGACGGATTGGGCGATTATCACGACGAAATACGGGGAAAAGGCTCGTTCGACCGCTTAGTGAAAAACATTGCCACAGCCAATCATCCGCATTTGAGCGTGAACATGGTCGTTAATTCCAAAAACTATCCATCGGTGGAAGAAACGATTGAGTTTGCCGAAAAGAATCCTCATATACAGTCTATTTCCCTGAATTTCCATACGCCTTATCCGGGAACGGAATACCTCTTTTTGGATTGGGATAAACGCGCCCAAATCATCGACCTGATTATTAAAAAGAAAAAAGCCGGTTATTCCGTCATGAATTCAATTTCCGGACTGAAATTGATGAAACACAACAATTTCAAAAAACAATGCTGGGTGACTAATTTCATCCTTTCGGACGGCGTCCGCCTGACGGAATGTCAAGGGAAAACCGCCGGCGTCTGCGATCGCTGCGGACTGTCGATGGCGGGGGAAATGCACTCGGTATTCAGCCTGAAACCCGACACCATCTTCGCCGGAATGAAACTTCGCATGTAAATGTTATATTTTCTCTGCTGAACCGTCATTAAAGTATATATGCAATCCGAACGGTTCAAATCAACAATTATCCCTCTCAGGCAAACGCTTTTCCGGGCGGCTATGAAATGGCTGCAACAGGAAGAAGAGGCCGAAGACGTGGTGCAGGAAACGATGCTTCGCTTGTGGAACATTAGGGAGCAATTGCCTGCCATTTCCAATCCTGCGGCTTTTGCGATGCAGATAACTAAAAACAGTTGCATCGACCGCCTGAGAAGTCGCCGCGAAAATACGGAAGCAGATGATTTTCATTTGGGCGCCGAAAATGAAACGCCGTATTCGGAAATGGAAAAAAATGATACGGTCGGTCTGGTGAAACAAATTATTGAGCATTTGCCCGAATTGCAGAAGATAATTATCCGAATGCGCGATATTGAAGGATATGAATTGCAGGAAATTGCGGAAATCACCGGTGCACAGGTGAGCGCGGTAACCGTCAATCTTTCACGGGCAAGAAAAAAGGTCAGGGAACAATTTACGAAAATGATGAATTATAAAAATGATGAATGAGAGTAAAACAGGCAGATTGATTGAAAAATATTTCGAGGGATTAACGACTTTGGAAGAAGAACAATACCTGCGAGAATATTTTCAAAAGGACACAGTTCCGGCAGAATGGGAAATGGATAAGGCAATGTTTCAATTCTTTGCTTCGGAAAGAGAAGCCGGAAAAGCGAAAGTATTGCCGAAGAAAACGACGCGGAAAATCTATCTCCGCTGGGCGTCTGTGGCGGCAGCAGCCTGTTTGCTGCTCTATACCGGCGTGAAATTTACGCTTGACAACTATCAAACACAGGAAATTTCCTGCGCTTATATCGACGGGAAAACCTGTACCAATCCCGAATTGATTCAACTGGAAGCGTTGAAGACGCTGGAAAGCCTTTCCCAAAACAATAAAACGGTTTTTGCTGCCCAAGCCGAAGCGCTGGACGCTTTTTTCGAATAATCATTAATAATAAACCAATATGAATCCGTTAAAGCAATTTATTTTACTGTTCTGCCTTTTGACGGCCGTTTTGCCGGCCAATGCACAGAAAGGACTGAATATCGAAACGATATTCCATGACTACGGGAAAAGAGAAGGCTCTATTCTAATCGAACTGGCCGGCGATATTCTAAAGGGACATACCCGGATAAAACGCTACAAAAGCCTGATTATCAATTCCGACTCAGCGATCGTCCGGGCAACTGTGGAGTCGATACAAAACGATTTAAAAGACGGACGTATTTTGATGGAGTCCCGCCAAAACGGCGCAATCGAAAGCGGATATTACTGCTTGACGAAAGCAGACGATTCCGATGAGTACGAATACATCCTCTTTACCAATAAACCGGAAAAGATGACCGTAATCTATATCCGGGGAAATTTCGCTCCCCAACGATTGGACGACGAATTGAAGAAACTGAAAAATTTATTTATCAAAGTCAATAACAAACAAATAAAACTGTAATTATCATGAAAAGAAATTTATTGAAAAGAAGTTTGAAAAGAAATTTATGCTCTATCGCCGGAGCGCTTGTATTGTCCGCCTCGGTATTTGCACAGGAAATTGTTGTAACAGACGACAAACCGGAAGAAAAAAGTTCCGTATTCCTCGACGGTTCGTCCTATAATGTTATTTTTCAGTGGAATAAAACGAACAAGCCGCACCGGATATCTTCGCATTGGACAGGCTTCGGATTTGCTTTTTCCCAATTAGAAAACTTAGAGAAAATCAATCCTGAACCCAGCTTAAATCTAAGTCGCTCTTATTCGGTTGTTTTAAACCTGATGGACTATAATATCCCTTTGTCCGGCCACTGGGTATTCGCCTCCGGATTGGGATTCGACTGGTCGCGCTACCATTTCAGGGGAAATGTCGGATTGCAGGAGACCGGCGGGATTTCTCAATTTGTGAAAGACCCGGATTGGGAATATGAATCCAACAAATTGCTGATCTATTATGCTACCATCCCGCTTTTATTGGAATACCAGACCGTAATCGGACACAACAAGCATTTTTTCATTTACGGAGGCATCGAAGGATTGATTAAATGCTATTCCAAATCGCAATTGGACAAGCAAACAACGAGAGGAATTGAGAAAGTGAATCATCACGATTTGAACCTTTTGCCGCTAAACGCCCGCATTACCTGCCGCGCCGGTTTCGACGATTACAGTATTTTCGGTTATTATCAGCCTTTTTCCCTGTTCGAAAAGGACAAAGGGCCTGAAACGTATGCCTGCGGACTCGGCTTAATGCTGAACTTTTAAG